>NZ_JBQHWS010000178.1:0-5511 GCF_052063845.1 Blautia sp. HCP3S3_D9 | reverse complement strand
ATTGAATGAAAACCGTTTTGTTATTTTTATTTATTATGAGTGCAGATATGCACAGTTTGCGCTTTCATCTCGGTAATTGAATTGCCGAGGATTCCCGCTTATTATCCTAAATCCTTTAATACCAACTCAAGTATAACATAGATATAACCCCTGTAGTGCATAAACTCGAAATATTCCTGTTCACTGGCAAATAAAATGTATTTGCCTTCTACGTATCCCATGTATCCGTTGCTTGTGTTATAACCTTTCATCTGCCAGTTCCCCCTTGATTTCTTTTTCTAATATTATCAGTTTACACCAAATGGCTGTGCAAAAATCCCGACAACCAAAAGGCTAAACTTCCTAAATCATTTTTGTATTCAACAGCTAAAGATAGAGAATAGCAAGGACAGAAAGTAGTTACCCACCTTCCGGACATTCGTCCCAGAACAGAAATCCTACTGGAATACTTGCAGATAAATAAAGAAAGCAGCTCATCTTCCTTTGTCACAGTAAGTCCTGTGTCATAAAGCTGATAAGCTGCCATTTTGTTCTGCAGGTATTCTATTTGTTCTCGCTCAACCTTTTCTTTAACTCAAAGATATTCTCCTCAATCCGCTGTATTATAGCCTTAAAATCATCATCTGATTTCCCCGTTGGATCATCAAGTCCCCAGTTATCATCAAACGCCCTTCCAATAAAAGGACATCCCACATTACAGCCCATTGATATTGCGATATCAACATCTGGGATATCAGCAATCAGCTTACTATACTGACCATTTGCTTCCATGTCTATTCCATAAATCTCTTTCATGACACGAACAGCATCCTGATTAATCTGAGGCTTTGTCTCTGTTCCGGCCGAATAGCTTTCAAATATATCTGATGCCAGATGTTTTCCCAATGCCTCTGCTATCTGACTACGGCATGAATTATGAACACAGATAAATGCGATTTTTTTCTTATTCATGAAATGGGCACCTCTCCTTAATACATTGATTGTTCTTATCAGAATGAATACACTTTATAACAGGCTTTTCCATTTGTATATTGAAATTCTCTGCCACATAGTCAATCGCTGAGATTATGGCCATATAAGAATCTCTTTTACAACATCTTGGTCCACCAATGCTCCCGATTGCGTCAAGTGCCTTGGAAGTCATTTTATTAGCCAGACCCCAAGGTTCATTTTTAAGTGGAGTCGCTCCTGAGATTATTGATATAAACATTCCTGTGCTAATTCCAGCACCACAAGCACCCCAGAATCCACATACGCCACCCGGAACAGCTTTTCCTCGATTCATCATTTCAAGTAGCGCTTCCGGCAAATCAATCTCACCACCTGCATTGTTATATGCGGTAAGAAGCGCTGAACCAACCATAACATGATGCTCTGGTCCATGCATATGACAGAATGGCTGCGCCATCATTCTTCTTATAATTTCTACTGGATTCTTAGATGTTTCACTAAGACATATTTCTATAATTGCATCCATTCCTTTTGTATGACATTCATTACATACATAATGGCCCTGCTCGCATCTAGTCTTACTTAATTCCTTTTTATGACATAGTACGCACTCCATCATTTCATCTTTTTCAAGATATACAAGTGGAGCTTTACATATAATACATTCTTCTTTCATTTCCATTTCCTACCTTCCCAAAGCTTCAATAAATGAACTTGCCTCTCTTATTACTTTTTTATTCAGAGAATAATGATGCCATTTGCCTTCCTTACAATCATTTACAAGCCCACAGTCGACCAATATTTTCATGTGATGTGATAAAGTAGGCTGCGTGATATCGAATTTATCCAGAATCTTACATCCACATTTTTCTCCGTCTGACAGCATCTGAACAATCTCCAGCCTATTTGTATCCGATAATGCTTTACATATCAGTATCATATCTCTTGTTTCCATTTTTGCCACCTCGCATAGGCATTTGTCTATGTGTTAATTTATCATACGCATAGATACTTGTCAATGTATATTTATTGAATAAGAGTTATATAGCATTCTTTCCCCATTTTATCTCTCGCTTTTGATTTCTTTTTCTAATGTTATCAGTTTACACCAAATGGCTGTACAAAAATTCCAACAACCATTACTGTTCAGGAATTAGCAGAACTAAAAAAACCAATGGTGCAGACTGATAACAGTCAAAGCCATTGGTTTTCTTTATCCAAATATATTCTCTGGTTCTTCTACAATTTTTATTTTACTTTTTCCAACTTGTTATTTGCATCAAAGCAAACCTTGTCCCCTTCATTGATGTTACATTCATAGAGCATGGCATCCTCTGCTTTTATCCTTATTTCTTCACCTAAAGAATTCGTAAGCGTCACTATTGCCATTACTGGCATTCCTTTCGGTCGCTCTTCACAAACGAAGTCCAGGTCTTCCTCGATTCGTTTTACTGTGTATATCATAGCTATTCCTCTGAAAATAATATTAGAAATCAGTTCTCCATGTTCCTTCGAATTTTCTCTATCAAAGTGACATCTGACGGTAGCCACGAGCCGTTGCAAAAATTTTATTTTTTTCTTTCATGTCATCACAGATAAAAAGCATTGCTTTAAACATTCTCTTTACTTTTCAGATAATCAGAAAAACTGTTTGCTGGTAACTTTCTGTTACGATTCAACATCTTTTGCCAAATAGAGTTACCTTCATCTTCGGTAATAAGCTTTTTTCCTAAAGCTTCTGACAATATCATCCCAGTATCAACATGGCGTAATCCATATTTTTCAATGTATGGCGCAATGTCTCGATAATTATTGCTTGCTAATACGCCCTTATATGTAGCGGCCAGTGCAATTCCTGCTGCCTCTCCTTTACCAATTGCCTTATTACTTTTATTACCTTTTGTTAAGTTACGGTACAATTGATATTCATCTGTACCTACATCAATCGATTTAACTGACGCCAAATTCTTACTGATTAATGCATCTGCCCTCGTTTTTAAATGTGGTACATGTGGATTAGATAATTCCAAATACACTTGATCCGGCAGAACTATGTTTCCACCATATAAAACTTCAATGATATTGGTATCATTAATCCACAAAAAGGCCGACAGACAATCAGTATCAAAAAACATATCATTAGTCATTCAGATTAGGTTCCTCCTCATCCAAGTTGTAAACTATATCTGCACGATAAGCATCTAACAGTAGTTCCTCTTTTTTACCGTTAGAAATAATATCTTTCTCCGCCAGATTTTCAACTTTCCTGATATACTCACCCGTAGTAAAATACTGCTGTTCTTTTGGTAACGGAAGATACAACTCTTTACCATAGCCTAAACGAGCAGCTTCTCTTGATACTGTTATTCCCTGATATCGCATTGCTTCTGCTTCACTAATCAACTTATCTGTTTGCAATCGAAGCATCATGGCCATATGACTAATCTGGAAAAACTGTTCTGCTTCTATGATATTCTTTAATTCCCACGATGAAAAATTTTCACCATACTGAATAAGAGAATCATATGGCATTAACAGGTAGCTGGCAAACTGATCTGCCTCTTTCTCCGAGTCTGACTTGTTTCCCACAAAGCTCATTCCACATATTACTCTATCCATCTTATTCTCATATAAGATGTGGTATAATTCATGCGCTAATGTAAATCTCTGTCTACCATAAGATGACTTGGAATTGATGCAAATAACTATATCCTCTCCAATACGAGTACACATTCCACTAATTCTTTCTGATAATGGATAACGAACAATAGTTATCTTTTTCTCCTTCCATCCATTCACAAGTGCAAATATGTCTATCGGGGAATAGCCATCTTCCCCAAGTAGTCTTCTTGTCTTCAATGCTAGTGAATTAAGTTCCTGATGTGATTTCATATTATTCATCTCCCATCAATTCATTCATATACTTCAAATTTATTGCAATCTTATTTACCGCAGCGATACTCTCAAGATCCTCTGCTTCAATTCCTGTAGAGCGAAATGCAAAATTCAGTGGAATATAGTCGTTGCTTTCTCCCATCAGAAATTCTTCTGAACAGCCAAATAAACTACAAATCTTATCTACCATTGTTATACTAAATCTTCTAGTTCCATTCTCTAATTTTGTAATCATGCTTTGATCTACTGATAAAAACTGAGCTAACTGATCTTGCGTAATTTTACTCTCCTTACGAAGGTATTTCAGCCTTTCATTCATGTTCCTTCCTGCCATAATATTTCCTCCTAATATATATCACTAACTGATCTAATATTATTATAACACTCGCAGTCATATTTTCAATTGTTTTATTTGCGATTTTTATGACAGCATCATATTGCCATATTCTCCAATACCGACAATTGGTATATAACCAAAAAGACAGGTCCGAAACCCTTGAGTTTCAAGGCTTTTCGTCCTGTCGTTTTTCATTTCCATAGTCAGGCGGATAAAATCATCCGCTTCTCTACGCCGCTCTACACCGAATAACTGCTCCGCAGGGAACTTACTTGATTCGGTTAAATTTTACGAGATTATAATCCCACTCGTCCCTATCAGAAAGCTACTTACAGATTCTTAATTCGTTCAATTGCTTCCAGTGTATTCTCATGTGTTCCAAACGCAGTGAGACGGAAGAATCCCTCACCATGAGCACCAAATCCTGAGCCTGGAGTTCCTACAATGTTGGCTTTTTCAAGGAGATAGTCAAAGAACTCCCAGGAAGTCATCTTATCAGGTGTTTTCAGCCAGATATACGGAGCGTTTACGCCACCGGATACGGAATAGCCTGCTGATGCCAGACCTTCGTAGATGGCTTTGGCGTTGCTCATATAGTAGCCTACCTGTTCTTTCAGCTGTGCTTTTCCTTCAGGAGAGTATACAGCCTCTCCTGCACGCTGTACAATGTATGGAGCACCGTTGAATTTTGTGCCATGGCGTCTTGCCCAGAGACTGTGAAGATCTACACCGTCACGAACCAGATCCTTTGGTACAACTGTAAAGCCAAGGCGGACACCTGTGAAACCTGCATTTTTGGAGAAGCTGCGCAGTTCAATGGCGCAGGTTCTTGCTCCTTCGCACTCATAGATGCTGTGGGGTACATCTTCTTCGGAAATGTATGCTTCGTATGCTGCATCATAGATAATGACGGAGCCGTTTTTATTTGCATAGTCTACCCATTCCTGAAGCTGCGGTTTGGTGATGGCACCACCGGTTGGGTTATTCGGGAAGCAAAGGTAGATAAGATCCGGCACTTCTTCCGGGAATTCCGGAAGGAAACCGTTGGCTTCTGTACATGGCATATAGATTACGTTATCAAAGTTGCCACGTTCTTTGTTGTATTCTCCTGTACGGCCTGCCATTACGTTTGTATCTACATATACTGGGTATACAGGGTCGCACACTGCAATCTTGTTATCCAGTCCGAAGATTTCCTGGATATTTCCGGAATCGCTCTTTGCACCGTCAGATACAAAGATTTCGTCTGCTTCAATGTCACAGCCTCTGTCTTTGTAGTCATTCTTTGCAATGGCAGATCTTAAGAATCTGTCTCTTATACACATCTG
>NZ_JBQHWS010000177.1:0-5630 GCF_052063845.1 Blautia sp. HCP3S3_D9 | reverse complement strand
CTTTCATATAGGCAAGAGCCTGGGCGTGTTCTTTTACTGCATTACTTCTTGCCGCATCCAATACAGACTGCGGTGCATATTCACCCTGGTCTAAAAGCTGATGGATACGTCCGCTGACATCTTCCCATGATAAAAATGCCTTATCTAAGATATGGTCTGTAACCGTATGCCCTACTGCGATCTGCATCCCGGTTTCATCAAACCAGACTGAATATTCATTTCCATCAATCTGAAAACCTTTTCCACCTTTACGGTATTCACGCTTCACAAACTCCGTATATTCCTCCGGTGTCTGTTCACTCATGAAATTATAGATGATCCGGAGCTGGCTGGCTTTCCGGTTTCCTCCTGTCCGTAAGATCTCATCGACAACTTCCTCTGGAATCGGGATTTCTCCGGCATAAAGGGCAGCTGCCCTTTTCTCGATCTGCCGTCTTTGTTCATCTGCGGTAGGATATTCGGGCAAAGATAAAGCAGAGGCGATCTCTTCCTCTGCTTTACTCAATCCATCTTCTCTTGTATCTTCGACTAACTGTATACCAATTCCGTCAAGATGCTCTCTTCCGCTGTTGCCATCAGTGCGTTCATGTGTGCTGTCCATGCCATCGGATCTGCTTCCTTGTCCGGTGCCGGATTCTTCTCCAGTAATTTCTCCATCTGGCTGTCCATTCTCTCCTGTGCTGCTTTCTCGACCTGTTCCAGATGGCTGTTCAGCTTCCCGGTCAGGAACAGGCTCTGATAAAGGCTGTTCTTGTGTTCTTTCAGAAATGTCCTCCGCAGCATCCCATATTTCCCGATCGTCACTTCTTCCTCTTCGACGGTCAGATTCGGAAACAGATAATCTCCCTTGCGATGATATGTCAATTCCATAATCGGTTCCTCCTTCATTTTCAATATTTTCTTCTTTTTTCGTTTCTGCATCCTGGTATTTGATTTCACGAATTAACGTGGTAAAGTTATTATAATTCCTTTCATTGGAATTTTCAACCTCTTTTCTCGCTTCTTCCAGAGAAATTTTATGTACGTTCTTTCCAATATCAATCAGAATACTCTCACTGAGCTGGCTTGCCGCATTTCCAAGGAAGGTGAGAACTGACAGACGGTTATAATCTGTGATATGCATGAAGTCCTCTTCTTCCAGAAGTTCCATCGGGTCAAGCCCGCATCGCCTGGAAAGCAGATAGTAAACACTGTCTGTTGCCAGCTGACGAAAATCACTGCGGATCGTCACCTCATCCAGATCTTCCAGATAAGTACCTTCTACAGCATATTCCAATCCATCCAGGTATTCCTCCAGATTGTCATTGACCATTTCCCTTGCGACCGCCATCAATGCGTCCTGCAAAGTTGCCGCATCCTTTTCTTCCAGAGCATAGACTTCTGCCAGATGGGTGAGGATCTCTTCTCTCTGGTGTTCCTGCATCTTCCAAAGATACGGGCTTCTGCCTCCGGCTACCATGTGGGTATCCGAAATATCAAACACATAACGAAGTTTGGTATTCTGCCAGGTTTCATCAAACAGGGCAATTCCTCTTGCACCACGATTTACCCAGCGTAACATCTTTTCATTCCATAGTTCCAGTGATGCACAGGCTGTTGCGTCTGGACGCTGTGCATGGATCAGAAGCTGGTCTGAAAAAGAATAACGATATAACCTTGATGCTGTGTCCATATAATCCATCCAATCCCCTGGCGAACTGCTCACTGATACGGCATGTTCCTGTACCAAGTTTCGGATGTCCTGTAGTTTAGACATTTAACTTCCCTCCTGTCAATAAAAAAGCAGCCCACTCTTTTTAGAATTGGCTGCATAAAATGTACTTTACTTTTCGGAGAGAAAATGCTATATTCTAATTGAAAAGAGTAACCGCCCACAAGGTGGATGCTCCTGGATTAGGTTTTAATTTATTTTGCTCTCAAAGAGAGCTGCCTATCCTGTTGGCAGACAGGGTAGGCTATTTTTTTCGCTTGTTGTCCCTATTATCCAAATAGGCAAGCAAAGCAATCAGAAACGTACCGCCTAAGAACAATAAGCTCAAGACTTCGTATGTATCCATTCGCTCCACCTCCCTTCTTCTGTATCCCTTAACGGAATCTGAAAATCCAGGAGGTTTTTACCAACCCTGTACACGGTTGCTCCAGTAATATTCTAACAGGTAACTCTCCGCAAAGCAATTCCTTTTTACTTCATACGGTTTTATATTCTGTTTTTCTCTTATCCTCTGGCCAATGCAGTTTCCATTCCAGATATTCCTCTTCTGTAATTCTTCCATCGCCCAGTTTCTGCTTTTTCCCCATCCATTCCTGCAGATAAGACATTGTTTTTTTATCCCTCATTGTGATTCCAACTATTTCACTTTCTGAATCATTTAGCAGGAACAGATGAAAAAGCCCTCTATTTTCTTCATCCATCCAGAATAAAGTTTCCATTAATTCGTCCATTGTCGCAATTCCAGGACTTAAAAAATTTCGGACATCAACTTCCAATATTTCTGCTATCCGGATAAGCGTTTCCTGCTTCGGTGTACGCTGTCCACTTTCATATTGGGCGATTCTCACATCCGCACTACTTTCCCCATATCCTAACCTGCGTCCCAATTCCTTTTGAGTTATGTTGCGAAACATACGGATTTTTCTTATTCTTGCTCCTAATTTCAATTTCTTCTCCTTTTCAAAATGGGGCTGTGCAGTAACCACAGCCCCAGAACACTATTTATATTATCATTTGCGTTTTCTCTTAACTGTCACTACAGTTCCCAGACATCCTGCTGATACTGCAAGCGCCAACACAAAAATAGCAATATTTGTATTATCTCCTGTTTTTGGTGAACTGGATACGGAAGTCGCATCAGAACTATGGGAAACAGGAGTGCTGCCTTCCTGATTTTCTGATGTTTCTGGAGTATCTTTTTCCGGAGCTTTCTCATTTGTCAGATCCAGAGTATATTCAATCACAGGAGTACGGTCATTGACATACTCAAACTGAATTTTATGCTCTGTTTCATCAAGCTGATATCCATCCAGTGTTTTTGTTTCTTTCAGGATGTATGTGATTGCTTTTTTATACTGCCCATTCTTAAAAGTCGCAATCGGATAATTCTTTGATTCTGAATGACCGGCACTGTCTGTTACCAGAGTTTCCAGAACTTTACCTTTACTGTCACAAAGGGCAAATTCTACACCTTTCATTGGCTTCTTGGTGTCTTTATCTGTTTTATTTAAGATTACCTTGCCCATTGCCTGTTCATCTTCCATTTTGGCTCCCTGAACATCTCCGGTGTCCTTAACCTCAAATGTCACTTTATTTGCCACAATGTAACCCTTCGGTGCTGTTTCCTCCAATAATGTATAAGTACCGATTGGAAGTTTCTCTACATAATGGGGCTGATCACCAGATGTCCAGCTTTCCATAACTTCCTGGTTTTCATTAAGAATATACAGTTTAGCACCTTTTACCTCGCTGCTTCCATCTGTCATATCAATTTTACTGATCAGAATTTTTGTTGTATCATCCTGCATTTCTACTTTCTGTATATCTGCAGTATTTTCTACTACAAACGTAATGGATTCTGCAGTTGCATAACCATCAGCAGGAATTGTCTCTGTTAATGTATATTTCTTTCCAACTTCCAGTTCCTTAATGATGTGTGGTGTGCTTCCGGATGTCCACTCATCCACAACGTTTCCCTCTGAATCGGATACTTTCAGTTTTGCACCTGGTAATTCTTCCCCGGTTGTAATATCTGATTTTGTGATTTCAAAAGTAGTTGGCTCATCTTCATAAGTGAACTCAAAGGATACTTCTGCAACCTCTTCTCCCGCATAAGCAAAATCAAATTTCTTGATTTCTTCTGTTGTCACAAATCCAGCAGGAGCCTGCACTTCTTTTACATAGTAGCTGCCATTGATTGGAAGATCTGCCGTAAATACAATCCTTCCATCCTGATCCGTAGCTTTCTGCTCGATCATGGTATCTGCTTTCAGGATTACTTCGCCTTCTGCATTTAAAATATCATTCTTTGTATAAAGTGCAAATACTCCGCCTTCCAGAACACGGTCTGTATTTTTTTCTTTCTTAACTACAGTTACTTTTGCTTTCTGGCGGTTATTCTGCCAGTCCTCATCATAAGTCACAACCGGAGTATTCTGATCACGATAAGTCAGATCAACCTCTCTGATTTCTCCATCCAGAACATATCCATCCGCCGTCTCTTTTTCCTTTACATAATATTTGCCTAAAGGAAGATCTTCTGATCTTGCATATCCAAGAGCATCTGTCGTAATTGTTGCTACCAGTTCGTCCTTTTTATAATAATCACTGCTTTCCCCATCTGCAGCCTTGATATCCTCCGCTGCATAAATTTCAAAAGTAACATCTTTCAAAGAACCTGTAACATAGCCAAATGCTGCGTCCATGCCGCCTGCCAGCATATCTTTCCAGGTAACTTCTTTGACAAATTCACCTTTTTTATTGATGATGATTCGTCCAACCGGAACAGCATCCTTCATTTCTACTTTTTGAACATCTGCAGTATCAGAAACTGTAAATTTCACTTCCTCCGCCTGCAGATAACCATATGGTGCAAACTCTTCCCGAAGTGTGTAGGTTTTTCCCACATGGAGTCTTTTTATTACATGAGCTTTTCCTTTTACAGAAGTCCATTTTTCTACTTCTTTTCCGTCTGAATCCAAAACCGTCAGTGTTGCTCCGTCAAGTTCCACACCTGTTGTAATATCTGATTTCGTAAATTCAGTTGTTGTCGGCTCATTCTTAAAAACGGTTTCCAGTTTTACTGTTTTTACTTCCTGTCCCTGATATTTCGCAGTCACCTCAATCTGCTCATCTGAAGATACAAAACCATCTGGTGCTGCCAGTTCTTTTATATAATAAGTTCCAAATGGCAGATCCTGCTCAAAAACAGTTTTTCCATCTTCACCTGTTACCGCTTTTGTAAGCAGTTCGTCTGCTTTTACCAGTACCTTATCCCCTGCTTTTATATCCTCTTTTGCGTAAAGACCAAACTCTGCTCCAGAAAGCCCTTTCTCATTTTCAGCATCTTTTTTCACAACTGACACTTCTACTTTCTGGCGGTCATTTATAAACTCTGCACTCTGTGAGATCACTGGTGTATCCTGGTCTGCATAGACGAAAGAAATCTTCTGTTCTTCTTCATTTAATACAAATCCCTCCGGTGCAGTCTTTTCTACAACTTTGTATTCTCCTAGAGGCAGATTATCAAGCTCTGCTTTTCCGGATTCATCCGTTGTCAGTTCTGCAACTTTTTCACCCTTTGCATATTTCAGGATTCTTTTTCCTGTGTCATCTTTCTGGAAATCAGCTGTATAAATATCCTCTGCAGCATACACTTCATATACTGCACCGGAAAGATTCTGAACTTCATACTTAAAATCATTCTTATAGGTCGAAAGAACCTCTCCTTTTTTCTGTACAGTGAGTTTTCCTTTCACCGGATGATTCTCATATACAACTTCAATGATTGCATCACCTGATACCGGATCAGTCTGATACAGGGTATTGGTGTCCACCTGTATTTCGACATAATTTTTGTTAATGGTATAACCGTCCGGTGCTGTTACCTCTTCGTTTCTATAATGACCGATTTTTAAAT
>NZ_JBQHWS010000176.1:0-5643 GCF_052063845.1 Blautia sp. HCP3S3_D9 | reverse complement strand
ATGGAAACGGAACCGACCCCGGACCAAAAGCAGATCTGGATTTCATAAAAGAAATGTACACGAAATTCAAAGACCTGCCAGACATTTCCTTCGCACTCTCCAATGGCGGATACGACTGGGAAAACGGCACACAGAAAGCAACACAAAAGAAAAGAGTCGAAATCGAACAACTCATCCAGCAATATAAAGCAGAGCCGCAGCGAGATACAAACAGTGGCGCATTGTCCTTCGAATACGAAGAAAACCATACGAAACATATCATATGGTACGCAGATGAAGAAACCCTGAAACAATGGACAGAAGAACTGAATTTCGCATCTGGCGGGAAAGTAAAGGTCAGTCTCTGGAGAATATAAGAATAGGATTGCAGTGCTGCTGTTCGCAATTTATGTGGACGGTAGCACTGTTTTTGTAAAGTAAACTGTACAAAAGTGCTTTATTGTTGTATAGTAATAAAAAATAATTCAAGCGCATATGTGGGAACATTTGATTGAAAACATGCGCGAAAATCAGATAGAAACGGAAGGAAAAAATTATGCAGAAAATATTAGTTGTTGTAGACATGCAGAACGATTTCATTGACGGAGCCCTCGGCACAAAAGAAGCCGTAGCGATTGTACCTAACGTAGAAGAAAAGATCAAAAACTTTGACGGAACCGTCCTCTTCACCAGAGACACCCACGAAACCTACTATCTCGACACTCAGGAAGGCAAGAAACTCCCGGTGCCACACTGCATCAGAGACACCGAAGGCTGGCAGATCCGAAGCGAATTGGATGCTCTCAGAAAAACAGAACCAATCGACAAAGAAACTTTCGGCTCCACTGACCTCGCAGGAGAACTGGTAGCAATGAACGAAGAAGACGAGATTGAAAGTATCACATTCGTAGGCTTATGCACCGACATCTGCGTAATTTCCAACGCCCTCCTCGTCAAAGCCTCCCTCCCGGAAGTCCCGATCATCGTAGACGCCAAATGCTGCGCAGGCGTAACACCAGAAAGCCACGAGAACGCACTGAAGGCAATGGAAGTATGTCAGATTCAGATTGAGAGATAAAAATTCAAATTAAATGCCAAACAAAATTCAAAGAAAGCAAGTCCCACCTACTGCTTATTGTTTTTCACAATCGAAACAGAGGACTTACTTGATTGGGGCAAAATATCATCTTTAAGATTTAGAAACGAGGAGTGACATTATAATGAAGACAATTACAAGAGACGAAGCATTTGCATTATTAAAGAAATACAACAAAGATCCATTTCACATTCAGCATGCCCTGACTGTAGAAGCAGTAATGAAATGGTACGCCAACGAACTTGGTTACGGAGAAGATGCAGAATACTGGGGAACCGTAGGACTCCTCCACGATATCGACTTCGAACTCTACCCAGAAGAACACTGCCTCAAAGCCCTGGAAATGCTCCGCGAAGCCGGCGTAGGCGAAGACGTGATCCACGCAGTCGTATCCCACGGCTACGGCATCACCATAGCCTGCGGCACAACCCTCGACGTAGCCCCGGAACACGAAATGGAAAAAGTCCTCTTTGCCGCCGACGAACTCACCGGTCTCATCTGGGCAGCAGCACTCATGAGACCATCCAAAAGCACCAAAGACATGGAACTCAAATCCCTCAAGAAAAAATACAAGAGCAAAGGCTTCGCCGCAGGCTGCTCCCGAGAAGTAATCGAACGCGGCGCCGAACAACTCGGCTGGGAACTGCAGAAACTGCTCACTATGACACTGCAGGCAATGGCAGACTGCGAGGATGAGATTAAGGCGGAGATGGACGCAGAAGCGTAAATATTAAAACTGAATAATAAAGTAACAAGAATTGCTTAGAAAGAAAGGGACATATCAGAGGTAGAAGGTATGTCTCTTTTTGCATTACAGTGAATTGAATATAATAGGTAATGTCGAACGAAAATTGTTGCTGTTTATGTCGAAAAATTGTATAATATGACATAAAGTAGTTAGCTTTATCAGATGACTTAGGAAGTAAAGAATAAAAAAGAGAAATGATGTCTGAAGAGACATTTGGAAATTGGACAGATATGATGAATAAGACTTTAAATTATTATAACGAGAATGCACAGTCCTTTGCGTCTGGAACTGTTTCCGTAGAGTTTACAGAAATGCAGGACAGATTTTTGCAAAAGCTTAATCCGGGAGCATATATCCTCGATTTTGGCTGCGGCACAGGAAGGGATACGAAATATTTTTTAGACCAGGGCTATCTGGTAGAAGCAATAGACGGTTCCGAACAGTTATGCCAGATTGCGAGTAAACATACTGGAATCAAAGTCAGACAGATGCTGTTTCAGGAACTGAAAGTGAATGAGAAATACGACGGCATATGGGCTTGTGCTTCCATTCTTCATTTACCGAAAAAAGAACTAAAAGAGGTTTTCAAGAAAATGCTCGCAGCATTGAAACTTGGTGGATGGATTTATACTTCTTTCAAATATGGAAAGTATGAAGGGGAGCGAAATGGACGATATTTTACAGACTTTACAATAGACACATTTGCGGATTTTGTACAGGAGATACACAATCTGCAAATAGAAGAACACTGGATCACAGGAGATGTCCGACCGGGAAGAGGTGAGGAAAAATGGCTGAACTTAATTATGCAGAAAAAATGAACATCGGATATGAAAATGAATATTCCACAGATGCTATGACCGGCGGACCTGATAAAAGAAGACAACTGTATTATCGGTTAATACAGAGTATGAAGAAAGCAGAAAGCGTTGATATCATTGTTTCATTCCTTATGGAATCCGGAGTAAAAATGCTTCTTCAGGAACTGGAAAACACTCTAAAACGTGGAGCAAAAATCCGAATCCTGACAGGAAACTATCTCGGAATCACCCAGCCGTCTGCACTATATCTGATTAAAAGAAAACTCGGTGACAGAGTTGATCTTAGATTTTACTGCGAAAAAGGACGTTCTTTTCATCCAAAGTCTTATATTTTCCATTATGCAGATCATAGTGAACTTTACATTGGATCGTCCAATATTTCAAGAAGTGCGCTGACTTCAGGAATAGAATGGAACTACCGTTTCAGCAGCAAAAAAGATCAGGAAAACTATGCTGAATTTTTTTATACATTTGAAGACTTGTTTGAAAACCATTCCATCATAATTGATGATAAAGAATTAAAAAGATATTCCCAGAACTGGCACCGTCCTGCAGTTGCAAAAGATCTTGATAAATATGACTTTGAACAGGAAACAGAAGATACCAAAATAAAACCAATGTATGAGCCAAGAGGTGCACAGATTGAAGCTCTTTGTGCATTGGAAGATACAAGAGCAGGAAAACCTGCCGGGGTCTGACCACTTAATCAACGGATAAATAAAATAATCAATCAGTAAAAGGTTTCTGAAAATTTTATAAATTGAAAAATGACCTTGCCTGCGCATTTGGGATGGAAGCATGTAAGCAACGCTACAAGACAAAATATGTCCGGCTTCCAGATATGCTTTTGGAACTGGAAATGGTGCGTAATGATAGAACATATAAAAAAGTGCAAGCGAAATATGCCAACTTAATCCTACTGATTATTGATGAATGGCTCCTATTGAAACCTATGGAATTTGAGCAACATGATATCATTGAGTTTTTCTACAGAAGGCTGAGTATTCCAATTAAAATTTAGAGCACCTTTTTCCAAAAAAGTAAAGCATATCTTTCCGGAGCAGAGTGCAATTATCTGTTTAGTACTCAGGCGGAACTGTTATTCCATGTCTGCTAAGTAATTTCTGCAACTGGGTGATGGATTCCCACTGATGTTGAATCTTTATCCAAACCATGGCATATATCTTATTCGCTTCTTCTAATGAATAATCTGGTTTCCGTGTCCCTGCTATCCGCTCGCTCTTAAGGAAACCACTGTTCCGGCAATGGAAACTGTTACCATATGTTCCTTAGAAGGTAATTTATGCCTTGTTGGGGGCTCACTGCTTAATCAATAAATATTAACATTTAACAGAATAATTGCTAACTTCCCATTTTTTTCCTACTCACACCCTGTTATTAGCTAAAACAAAAGGTTTTAAAGTTTTTTGCTAAGTAAACATACCTACTCATTTATCCACCAACAAAATTACGAACAACTCAGTATTTATCAGAGTTTTAAGTGTTTGAGTAGGAAAATAATGAGAAGTTAGCAATAATATAAATTTCGGGAAAAGTAGAGGAATATGAGATGACTTATACACAAAGTTTTGAAGAGATAATATTGTCTCATTTAAAATCAATTTATGGAGAATACGTAGATTTGAATTCTGGAACTATACATAGAGAATACGGCGGATATCCAGGAAAGAATCATCATATGCCTGAATGCTGTCAGGCAATGTATAATTTAATGTGTAATGATGATCAAATTATCAGTTCTCCTCCGAAAGGGAAGGGCGCGTCGCTGACAATACGTTATTATAAGAAAAATCATATGGATTAAGGCAAAGAGTAGAAGTCTGTATGGAGATTCAGAATTATGAAAGAGAAAATTATAATCATAGCTACTATGCTGATAGTAGTCATATCTTTTCCTTTTCTTGCAGTTCAGAGTGAGAAAACAGCTAAGGTACGGGAAGCTGAATTAAGAGAGAGCAGGAAACAGGAGCAGTACCAAAAAGCAGTATCGTATATGGAAAATGATGAGTATGAACAGGCAATAGAATTGTTAAAGAAGCTTCCAAGGGATTATGAAGATACTACGTATATTCTTAAATATGCAAAGTATTGTCAGGGTGTTGCAGATGATGTGGGACTTGAGAAACTTTACAGACTTACATGGGACTTTCCGAATGAAAACAAATATACGGGAAAATATGCAGAAGAGATGGAGACAGTTAAAAAAGAGATAAAGTCTCAATATGAAGAATATACAGCACAGAAAGAAAAAGAAGAGAGAGAAGAAATAGCGAAAGACGTACCTTATAAAGGTATGGCTGAGAAATATATTAACAGTACGATTCTTGGAAGTGCAAAAGATAAAAAGGAAGAGCATTATTGGCGTGATACACCGGGAAAGAGAACGCAGGAGGTGCAGTACAGATATACTTGGTATGACAGTAATCGGGTAAAAATATATGATGCTGTTTGCCGAAATGGAAGAGTGAACCAGGTGATAAAGTATGTTCATACTACATCATCAAACAAGAAGAAAAGTTATAAAAGCATTGCTAAAAATGGAAGCATGGATATGTATGATGTATATGATTATGATGATCCGGAAGACTTTTATTATGATCATATAGATGAATTTGATGATATCCAGGATGCGGAAGATTATTGGGAAGAGGTGCAGTAGTTTTAAAGAGAACGTTGTTTTCAGCTTTACGCTAAAATGGTTTCATGTTATCATTATTTTACGTAAAATAATTGATAGCCTGGGGCCATTTTTGATTGAGAGGTGTAATGAATGGGCAGATTTGTAAATCCTGATAACAGTGCATTTCAGGTGGCACTGAATTCTCCGATATATGTTGATAAAACCGGATTGCTGGAATATACGAACAGTGTACTTAATACAACAGAAGCTTATATCTGCAACAGCAGAGCGCGCAGATTCGGAAAATCATATGCTGCGAATATGCTTGCTGCTTATTATAGTAAAGGCTGTAATTCCG
>NZ_JBQHWS010000175.1:0-5666 GCF_052063845.1 Blautia sp. HCP3S3_D9 | reverse complement strand
CAACATGTATGTAGTTTTGAAGGTGCAAACCTTTATTCCTCCTTAGCTCAGTCGGTAGAGCATGCGGCTGTTAACCGCAGTGTCGTTGGTTCGAGTCCAACAGGGGGAGTTGAGGCCCAGTGGCTCAGTTGGTTAGAGCGCCGCCCTGTCACGGCGGAGGTCGAGAGTTCGAGTCTCTTCTGGGTCGTTAATATATTATAGATTAAAAGTAGACGAAGTGTTCATAAGTAGCACTTCGTTTTTTATATAGCAAAAAACAGGTTTGTATAAGTTGATGTATATAAAGAACATGTGCATCAACTTATTTTATGGACAAGGCAGTCAGAAAGCTGTATATATGACTTGTAGAATGATTGGCAGTTGAAGAAATTAAGGCAGGGTGTGTTATGGTCAGATGTCTATAGCGTATCCCTGTTTTTTGTTTTGGAAAAAATAATTTGTCCAAACAATTAAATGATACAAAAAGCACTTCAAACGATTCAAAGGCATATAAGCAAAAGGAGAATCAAAAGAAGTAAGGAGCCTATGTGATGAAAGAAAATGAAAAAAGTGCAGAAGAATATGAAGAATTAAAAAAGATCATTTCTGCTGTAGATGAGGTTATGGAAAACACAGCCCTTCTGGATAATATTAAAAGTGAAAAAGAGTTAGAACAGGTAATGCCGGTATTATTAGCTTCATTGGGAAAATATGCGCAGGCTGACCGGCAGAACAGGTTATATCGCGGATATTTTACAGAGCATGTTAAACACAATCGTATCAGATGAACATCAGCCGATGATGCGTGAATTCTGGGATATTTCGACCCTGTCTGAGCGTTTGAAAGATACTGACAGTGTTGTCATTGAATATAAGACCCGGGCTGACTCGTGGAATATGGCGCGATTCATTGCCAAAAAGCGTGATTTGGCAGGAAATATATTGAATGCATTGTATGTAGTTCGGAAAATTGATAAGGAAAAACAGAAAGAAATTGAGTATAAACAGAAACTGATGGAAACCGCAGAAGAGGCACGCCGTGCGAATATGGCAAAGACAGATTTTCTGCGCCGCATGAGCCATGATATTCGTACACCGATCAACGGAATTCAGGGTATGATCACGGTTGCGGAGCATTTCCCTGACAGTTTGCAAAAGCAGGAAGAATGCCGTGAGAAGATAAAGGAAGCTTCCGGATTCCTGCTTGACCTGGTCAACAGTATTCTGGATATGAATAAACTGGAATCCGGCGTGATCGTATTGGAACGTACTCCTTTTGATTTAAAGGATGTTTTACATGAAAGTCTTGAGATTGCCAGAATGAATGCGGATTTTCGTGGAGTAAAGGTATCAGTAGATCATAGCAAAATAAAACATTGTCATCTGGTTGGAAGCCCGCTGCATTTAAAACAGATTTTACAGAATATTGATGGAAATGCCATAAAATATAACCGGGAAGGCGGTTCAGTTTCTTTTTCTGCTGCTGAAATTGCATGCGCAAATGGTGTGGTTACCTATAAATTTGTATGCTCTGACACAGGACGTGGCATGAGCAAAGAATTCCTTTCCCATGCCTTTGAGCCATTTGCCCAGGAGAACGCCAGTGCCCGGACTGCTTATATGGGTACAGGTCTGGGACTGCCGATCGCGAAGCAGCTTGTTGAAATGATGGGCGGAACAATTGAGGTAGAGAGTGAAAAGAATGTTGGAACGACATTTACGACGACCATTCCATTTGAAATTGATACCGATTATGAAGAAGCTATTACTTATGAAAAATCAGACGAAGATGGAGATGTGACTGATGTAAAGGTACTTTTAGTTGAAGATAATGAATTAAATATGGAAATTGCGGAATTTCTTCTTGAAAATGCAGGCATGGAAGTAACGGCTGTTTTTAATGGAAAAGAAGCTGTAGATGTGTTTGCCTCATCAGAAGAAAACTATTTTGATTTAATCTTGATGGACATTATGATGCCGATTATGGATGGACTGACGGCGACCAGAACGATTCGTGCAATGAAGCGAAGGGATGCTAAGAAAATACCTATTTTTGCAATGACCGCAAATGCTTTTCTGGATGACATGGAGGAAAGCCGTAAAGCAGGCATGAATGAACATCTGTCAAAACCACTGGATGAAAGTCAGATGATGAGTGTGATAAGACGTTATGTTGCAAATTGAGTTGTTTAACTGAAACTGTGGAGCAGATTATTTGATTATGAGCAAGCAAAGCAGATTGAGAATATCCGCTTGACATGATAATAGATATTTACAAAGGAGAGGGACAAAATGAAACCAACAAGCATATTGATTAAAGACACAACAAAAGAAGACAGGATTCGTATTGTTCAGGAAGGGCTGAATCAGTGTGGTGGAGCCTGTGATTTCTGCAATGGCTGCGATAATCTGGGCGGTGGATCTGTGGATGCTTTTTATGAACCATACATTAATGGAGAAAAAGAACTTCGTGAAATTAATGAAGAATACCGAAAGAATATGGGGATTGTGAGATAGAACAATATGAGACCACTGGAAATAGAAAATTCTACGGAAGAAGAACGCAGACAATATATAAAAAATACTTTCAAATGCATTGCCGATTGTGATATGTGTGGTTTATGTACCATATTTCACGGAAAAGATCCGGAAGTAGCGTATGCAGACTATATCAGTGGAAAACGTGATTATCTGGATGTATCAAAGGATTACAGATAATCTTTATCATTGTAATAGAAAAAGAGAGGAATATAAAATGAAAACATTAGTTGTTTATTTTTCACAGACAGGAAAAACAAAAGCCGTGGCTGAACGAATTGCACAGCTTTCTAGTGCGGATTTGATCGAGATTAAGACTCATAGGTCTTATCAGATGTCCTATAGAAAAACTGTATTTACATCATTAAAAGAAATTCTGTTGAAAGAACGTCCAAAACTGGATATGGAAATTCCGGATATTTCTGCATACGACCGGATATTGATTGGAAGTCCGATCTGGTGTGGAACACTTCCAAATGCAGTATTCAGTTTTTTGGATAAAGTAGATTTGAACAGAAAAAAGGCAGCAGTTTTTACAACCAGTGGAGCTACAGAACCGCAGAAGATTGCGGTGAAAATCAAAAAGAAATATCCTGCAAGATGGTGCAGACCATTTAACGCGAACCATGCAGCAGATGAAGATATCATAAGTTGGTTAAAATAACATTTCCGATATGGCATCTGGGTTATACTCAGGTGCTTCTTTTTATTGCAGTGGATGCATAGGTAATAATAATATCCTAGTGATAGTAAATTGAATGTTGTTACAACCCTAAAGTTGGAGTATAATAAATATATGGACGAAGAATAGTTTTAGAAATGCCGTAGAAAAGGAGAGAAATTTTTGAATACAGAAATTCGAAATACTATTCTTACGACAGATAAAGACGCACAATATGATGAAAGTGCGAAACGATTACTTGGTCAGAAAAGTATACTGGCTCATATATTAGTAAAGACAGTTAATGAGTTTACGGGAATGGATCCAAAAGATGTGGTTTCCTACATTGAAGGTGAGCCATTTATTAATACTGTTCCAATAGAAAATGGTCTTACTAATGTTGTTAGTGAAAAAGATGGATCTCGTGTTGTAGGGTTTAATTCTGAAAACCAGGAACTTCATGAGGGAATGATACGATTTGACATTATATTCTATGTCAGGATGAAGGATGGATTATCGCAGATTATTATCAATGTGGAAGCGCAAAAGGACGAACCGGATGGATACGATATATTGAACCGGGCAATCTTTTATGTAAGCCGAATGATTTCCTCACAAAAGGAAAGAGATTTTTCAAATTCAAATTATAATGATATCAAGCGAGTCTATTCCATTTGGGTCTGTATGAATATGCCGGAAAATAGTTTAGAACATATTCATTTGGTAAAAGATAGCATTGTAAATTCCCATGCGTGGAAAGGCAAAATGGACTTGGTTAATATCGTAATGATCGGACTTGCCGAAGAACTTCCGAAGCATGAGGAGAAATATGAGTTACATAGATTATTGGGGGCATTGCTATCTCAGTATTTAACGGCAGATGAAAAGTTGAATATTATTGGAAATGAATATGCGATTCCGATGGAAAAAGATTTCAGAGAGGATGTGAGTGTTATGTGTAATTTAAGTCAGAAGATTAAAGAGACTGGGATTGAAACCGGAATTGAATTGGGTAAACGGGAAATGATTATGAAAATGTACAACAAAGGTTATACAGTTGCTCAGATCGCGGATGTGGCTGAAATGGCTGAAAAACAGATAAACGAGATTATAAAAAATGCTGAGTTGTTACCAGTATAAAATGTAAAAATTGATCTGATTATATGAAGCTTGTACAAATCAGATGGTTGGCGGGGTGTTACGATAGGCATCTCGCCATTTTTATTATATAATTTCATGAGTAGAGAGATTTTTGAGATATTGAACAAGTAAAAATAAAGAGGTGATAGATTGAGTGATTTAAAATTTCAAAAATTAACACCGACCAGGGATGTAAATTTAAACGCTTATGAAGAGGGATTCGAATTCATATTTAATAATAGTGATAACTGGAGTTTACGAAAATAATTTATATATTATCAATTCTGCAAATATTAAACTTTTTTTAGAGTTTGCATATCAGATGGACGAAAATATGGAACAAGGCCATATAATGACAGCTATCATGTCAAAGAAAGATCAACCATTATGCAAATATGTTTGTGGTAATCTTAATGATACTATAGAAATTATAATTACTATGCCTACAAAAGGAATTGATGATGACGAAGAGATTATTCTTTATATTTTAAATTCAGATCAAGTGAATGAAGAAGTAAAAAAAGAGTATATTTTCTTATTAAAAACTGTATTACACGATTTGAGTGAGGTAACGGATAAGAATTGCATGGATGTTTTATTAAGCAGACATTTGGTAGAAGAATCTGCAGAAAATATTTGTGAATATTTCTCAAAACAATCGTTAACAGATATAATGATTAGATTTATCAATGAAATTTCAAGTGAATTGAATTTTTCAGTAGTAGCTTATGATGAGAATATAATACAGAAATTTGCAGAGTGTGTCCAGTCTAGTAATGAAATTGTGAATACACATTATAGAAGTATAGTCTCTGCAAAAGGAAAAGTATTAACAGATTTTAGTAATGTGGATTTGGTTAAGAAAATTCTTATTTCTGATAATATACAAGATACAAATAAGGTCGTTCTTTTGTGCGAGATAATTAAAAAATTTGAATGTGATAGTATTAAAGAGGTATTGATTGTTGCAGGGTATGAAGAAGTAAGTAAGCTTTTAGACAGTAAAATTCGTCCTAGAATTTTAGCAAATAGAAAGCATGAACAACTGTTGGAGGCACTCAAAGAGAAGCAGTTTATTACATCTTATGAATTAAATGAAAAATCGGGTATTTATAATTATACTCGTTCATCTAAAAAAAGAAATAATTTTCCAACAGAACTCCTTTAAAAGGAGAGCTTCTGGTCAAATGGATAGTAAGCAGTGTTATCAGAATTTAAATGTTAATACCACAGGAGAAAGTGTGAATCCATAACTTGAATTTTGGGCGCACTTTCCCCTTGGTGGAAAAAGTCTTTTTTTAAAGCTTATTGGGCTTGTGCAGCACACTGCTGCTGTATAAGTTTTAAT
>NZ_JBQHWS010000174.1:0-5705 GCF_052063845.1 Blautia sp. HCP3S3_D9 | reverse complement strand
ATTTACTGCCTCTAAGATACCTGTAGAACTGAAAGTTGCACCGGAAATCGTATCAACATCTGTGTTCTGTTCGCTGATGATACTGTTGATGACGTTTTCACCCTGTGACAGATATGCACTGTCTTCGCCCGGTGCGCTGACTACACTGACTGCTGTGATGGTGTCATCTTCCAGAGTTACCTGTACTGTGATCGTTCCACCATATCCTGTTCCAGAACCTTCAAAGGTACCGTTCTTGTATACATTATCGGAATCATCGGATGTTTCTTCAGAATCCGTCTGATCTGAGCTTTCTTTGTTGTCTGCAGAATCTTTTTCAGATGTTCCATCAGATTCTGAATCAGATGTGTCCGAAGAAGCCTTGCTTTCCGCTGCTGCTTTCTGCTCTTCGTAAGTTTCCTGCAAGGCTGTAAGAATCTCATTCTGCTGATTTTCCAGGCTTTCTACTTTTGCAGTCAGATCTGCAATATCCTGAGCCTGTTCTTTATCCTTTACTGTACCATTATAGAAAAATACCGCCATGATAATCAGTAAAAGTGCGATCAGACGCAGATAAAAGTTTTGATTATTCACGTGTTTCCTCTCCTTCGTTTATAATTTTTGCTAGCCAGAGTTGCTATTTATGTGATTTTGGAATTCCTTTTCATAACTTAACCGAATCAGTTGATTCCCCTGCTTCAATTGGGAAAAGTAATGAGTAAGCAGCGAAGCGGATAATTTGTCCACTTAACAAATGCTGAATTCGTGTAGGAAATATTAACTTCAGCTAACTTTAGAAGTGTAGCATTTTCCTTCATAAAAATCTATATTTAATGCTATTCATTAATGTTGTTTTTTTCTCATTAAGATGACCCCGGAGCAACTTCCGGGGTCATCTATAATGCAGATTATTCATCTTCCATTATTTATTTGTAGCCGTTCAGTACCTTCACGGTTACATTATTTTACTTTTACTGTAAATACCTTCTTAACTCCATTGCAGGTTACTGTAATTTTAGCAGTACCTTTTTTCTTTCCTTTTACAACACCTTTAGAACTTACTGTTGCAATCTTACTGTTGCTTGATTTGTAAGTGATCTTTCCGGAAGGAGTTGCTTTTGCAGCAATCTTTGTTGTCTTTCCAACTTTTACAGTTGCTGAAGTTTTTGTAAGTTTCAGAGACGGAGTCTTTACTGTTACTTTGCAGGATACTTCGTATTCTCCGCAGGATGCTGTGATCACTGTAGTTCCTTTTGCTTTGGCAGTTACAACACCTTTGCTGTTTACAGCAGCAACTTTTGTATTGCTGGATTTCCATGTGATCTTGTCTGTAAGGTTTGTTGTAACTTTGAGAGTAGTCTTTGTGCTGCCTTTTGTATAAAGAGTTTTGGATGCAGTATTTAATTCAAATTTGTTTTCTACTTCTTTGTAAGTAAAAGTAAGATTATTCTTATATCCAACAGCGGTTACTTCAAATACAGTTGTATCTGTCACCTGAAGATCTGTGAGATCAAGGGTTCCGTCCTCTTTTACAATAACCTTGGAACCTCTTCCTGATGCTGCATATTCTGTATCATCAACTTTTACTTTGCTGATACTCTTTATATATGCAGAAAATTCTTCTGCTGTAACACCTTCTGCTGCAGCCAGTTTGGTTTCTTTGCTGTCATAAGCTGCTGGCATTTTATCTGTGTTTACTGTAAATTCAGTCACAATCGTTGCGTAATTTCCATTAGCATCAGCAATTTCAACTTTGTGTGTTCCTAATGCAAGAGTTCCAACAGTAAGTTTTCCGTCTGTGCAGGAAACTGCTGTTCCGTCTACTGTGTACTGCGCCTTGAAATCAGCTGGCAGTGCCTGGTCAAAGGTAACTGCTGCAGTTGAATCTGTATTCATAATATCTGCTGCTGTTGCCTTGATTCCTGTAGTTGTCTGCACTTTTACATCTGGAACATCAACAGTAATCATGCCTTTATCCGTATAATAAGTAACGCTGTCAATTGTTTTTCCCATGATTGATTTGTAATGTGCAGAGGAAACAGGGCATCCGTGAACTTCTGTTGTATATCCGGTTCCCCAGGAAAGCATACTTCCTCGCCAGATATTCTCCAGATGACGCAGACCATAATTGGTTTCGTCTGTAGTATTTACAGTTACACCGTAAATCTTATCTGTATTTGTATCAATCTGTTCTGAGAAAGTTTCATTGTTCAGATCCAGTTCGTAGTCACCATAGCTTGTTTCTGTTTTAAATGTAGCATCGATTGCAACAGTCTTTGTCTGTGTACCTTTCATTGCTGAGAAAGAATAGCTGCCATCTGCATTTACAGTAAGTTCTTTGTAATAAGATGGTGTCTCACTTAAAACATAATAAGAATAAGATGCATTTTCAATCAGGGAATCTTTTCCTGTATAGGTATTGCTGCTTGTCTGCCTCTGTTTGTTACGGTAATTGTAACAGAGTCAGAATCTGTTATCTGTTTCTGGTCCTTCAGAAGGGAAAGATCACTGACTTTTACAGGAAAAGTAACGCCTGTTACATCAGATCCGTCCGGAGTTACATGATACGCGGAATTTCCGTTCATCATACCTGCTGTTCTTGATTTATTAAGAGTTGCAGATGTAAATGCATCAACTTTTACATCGTTATTTTTCAGTTCTGCTTTATAAAAGTCATCGTATGGAATGTTCATAAGAACATAAGCTTCACCCTGTTGTGCTTCAGCAGCAAAAGCATCCTGCTGTGCATCTTCGGTGGTAAATTCTTCCTGTGTATCCTTAGCGACAAATTCTTCAGGAGCAGAGAGTTCTGTGATGTCTGTAAGTACCTCACTGTCTGTAAAATCAGATGCCAGAACTGCATATGGCATGCTTGGCATTGCAACTGCTGCACTCATTATGACAGGAGCAATCTTTTTCATAAGGTTTTTGTTTGTCATGGTTTTCTCCTCTTCTAAAAATTTTCTTTTTTGCGGAATCACTCTTACCAGAGGGTTAATCGACTTATTAACCAAAGGGATTTTACTTTTACCAAAAGGGAGTAACTTCTGCCAAAGATATTCATATAGGATTTTAGATATGCAGTCAGTAGACAGCTACATGAATTAGCTATCACTAACTCTTAAAAGAATAACATGCGCATATTAAAAAATCTACTGTTTTTTGTTTTGCTTATTCGTTAAATTTTTTCAATAAAACTGTTTTAGACCAAATTTAGCGAATATTTTCAATAGGATAGGGGTATTTATGGGCTTATTTCATCTGACTAAATGTTATTAGCTATATCTAACTTTTGAGTTGCGGAGATATTTTTTTTATGCTAGAATATTTGGAGAATTTTTAATTTTTTCGTATTTAGCTGTTGAGAGGAGATATTTTTTATGAAGCAAAAAACAGCCTATCTCGGGCTTTTTTCGGCTGTAGCTATTATTCTTGGATATGTGGAATCACTGGTACCGGTGTTTGCGGGGATTCCCGGGATTAAGCTTGGACTGGCGAATCTGGGAGTACTTTTTATTCTGAAGAAGTATTCTTTTAAAGAAGCTGCACTGGTTTCGGTGGTACGTATTCTGGTAATTGGATTTATGTTTGGAAATATGTTCAGCATCCTGTACAGTCTGGCAGGGGCTGCGCTTAGTATGACAGTTATGACACTTATGTTAAAAAAGACCTCCTTCAGTCTGATCGGTGTCAGTGTTGCAGGAGGTGTTTCGCATAATATCGGACAGCTTATTATAGCTATGTTGATCGTAAATAATGCAAGTGTATTCGTGTATACACCGGCGCTGTTGGTAGCTGGGGTTGCTGCCGGAGTTGTGATTGGCGGACTTACAAATGAAATTGTAAAAAGAGTGCATATATAATAATAAAACACTTCTATTCATCAGATTCATTTGAATCTGGCGCAGCCCATAAAGCAGGGTCTGCAGGATCTTCCAGCAGACTTACATCTTTGCCGAGCTGCATCTCCTCTTCTACTTCAAGAGCCATCATCTCTGCCATTTCCCGGACTACGATCCTGGTTTTATCAAACGTATAAGGGCATTGAAGAACCTGACCGGAACAGATGCTGTTGTTCTCTGGCTTATAGGATTTGATTTCCGCGATGGTACATGGCTCCCAGCCCCAGGCATGGTCGATCAGCAGTTCTGCGTTGATCCCAAACAATCTGTAAAGTAATTCTTCATTGTGATAATCGTTCGATCTGCCTATGGAACATCTGGCAACATCTCCCATTGTTTTCATTCCATTTTCTGCAAGTTTCCGGGCATAGCCGCGTATAAAAGGATTTCAGATCTATTGCTACATAAATATGAGATTCCATTTATCCAATCCTCATTCATTCAAATCTGTTCATCGAATCAAATCTATATCAAGTTTCTGATACGTAAAACAATAACAGATATCAGACTTATCATAAATATAAAGATACCCATAAAAAATGTCAAATCCAACTTTTGTAAAAAAATCCAGACATATAAAAAGCACTGGCTGAATCCTAAACACAGCCAGTGCATCTGGTTAATCTTCTTCGATATGTTCTCTGCCTTGGTTAATGATCGTACGGACATGATCATCTGCCAGAGAATAGAAAATGGATTTTCCCTCTCTGCGGCTCTTAACTAGTTTACTCTGCTTCAGAATACGAAGCTGGTGTGAAATCGCAGACTGTGTCATATTCAACGCTTTTGCCAGATCACACACGCATACTTCTGCCTCGAATAATACAAACAGAATACGGATTCTGGTAGAATCTCCGAAAACTTTGAATAACTCTGCCAGATCATAAAGCTCTGTTTCCTCAGGCAGGGTTTCATCTACAATTTTGAGAAGATCTTCATGAATTTCATTACTTTCACATAATTCTTCTTTGCGCACTTCCATTTTAGTACCTGTTACCTTTCTTGACTATCACAAATGGTTACTGCCCGCAGATCAGACAGTAACCACATAAGTTTCAGCTAAAGCATTTCCTGTTTTCTTATAAGTTCTTTACAAATAATGTACGGATTGCATTTAATACAGCGATGATCATAACGCCTACGTCTGCAAAGATTGCCATCCACATATTTGCAATACCTAACGCACCAAGGATCAGACACAGAATTTTAATACCGATAGCAAAATAAATATTCTCGTATACAATACGGATACATTTGCGTGCGATCTTGATCGCTTTGGAAATCTTCAGCGGGTCGTCATCCATCAGTACGATATCTGCTGCTTCGATCGCAGCATCTGAACCAAGTGCTCCCATTGCGATACCGATATCTGCTCTGGATAATACAGGCGCATCGTTGATACCGTCACCTACGAATGCCAGTTTGTCTTTCTCAGATTTCTGGTGAAGCAGTTCTTCTACTTTGGAAACTTTATCAGCTGGTAAAAGTTCGCTGTATACTTCCTGGATTCCCAGTACTTTAGCAACCTGATCTGCAACACGTTTGGAATCACCTGTCAGCATAACGGTCTTGCTGATTCCGGCTTTCTTCAGTTCAGCAATCGCCTCTTTTGCATGAGGTTTGATAATATCGGAGATAAGGATATGTCCTGTATATTTGCCGTCAACTGCCATGTGCACAACAGTTCCTACATGGTGGCAGTCCTGATATGCGATTCCAAGTCTGTCCATTAATTTTGTGTTTCCCGCTGCTACAGATACGCCGTCAACTTTGGCAATCAGACCGTTTCCACTGATTTCTTCAATGTCTGTTACACGGTTTCTG
>NZ_JBQHWS010000173.1:0-5800 GCF_052063845.1 Blautia sp. HCP3S3_D9 | reverse complement strand
GTTTTAAATAGGAATGGAAAGAATGAGTGAAAGAGGAAAAACAAACAAACAAAATCAGGTAGATCAGTTAAACAGAGATCTGCTGAATATGCTTGACGGGACTGCCCGTCCTGCAGGACGAACGCGGACGAACGGGTCAGCTGGCAGAGATACAGATATTTTTGATGATATCTCCCGTGATTTCAAAGAATCGTCCGGAGCTTCGAGAAACACAGCGATACCAGATCCGGAACTGATTCCGAAGCCGGAGCCGGTCCGTGAACCGGAACCAATACCAAAGCCGGATCCAATGCCGGAGCTGGAATCAATACTTGAACCGGATCCAGAGCCGGAGCCGATATCAAAATCAATCTCAGAGCCGGAACCAGTGCCGACACCGGAACCAATCTCAAAACCGGAATCAGTACCAGAGCCGGAAGCAATTCCGGAACCGGATCCGATACCTGTATCTGTGCCGACACCGAAGCCTGCACAGAAACCCGTATCAATCGCAGAACAGGAAACAGTTGCCACACTGCCTCCTGAACCGAAGAAACCGGAAAAAACAGAACGCCCTGTACGTAAGAGTGCGAATCCGGCGAAGAACAGTCCTCATATGAGATATATCAGATATGAAGATCTGGAAGAAGAACAAAAACAGAAACAGCAGCAGGCACAGCTGACACAGACTCAGCAGAGACAGACACAGTCAGAACAGGGTCAGCAGGCGCAGGCTCAACAGCAACAGACACAGGCTCAGCAGAGAAGGTCTTCAACGTCATCAGCCAGACCGGTTCCTGCAGCTGACACAGACCGAACTCGGACGAAATCCAGTCAGAAACCAGATCCTAAAGCCAGAAAGAAATCCGGCCGGAAACAGAAGGCGCCCCGAAAGAAAAAAGGACCTCTTATTGCAGTGCTGATAATCTTCGGTATATTGGTTCTGCTGTTAGCAACTGCCGTAGGAGCTTACTTCTATCTGAATAAGAAGGGCGAAGCCCAGTTAAAGAAGAACCAGTCCATAGCATCCATCACTGCACCGGAAGAGGCATCATCTGAAGATGATGGAAAAACGATAGTGTACAACGGTGCGAAATATAAGTATAATGAAGATAACATAAACATTCTGTTTATGGGTGTCGACAGAGATATGCAGGATACCGGAGAGAAAGTAATCGGAGAGAACGGTCAGGCCGATGTACTCATCTGGGCAGCCTTAGATTCAAAAACCGGACATTTATCCTTGATAAATATCTCAAGAGATGCTATGGTAGATGTGAATAAATACAATGTGGAGGATCAATACCTCGGAACTGACAAAATGCAGCTCTGTCTGGCTTACTCCTATGGAGACGGCAAAGAGAAAAGCTGTGAGAACACACTTCAGTCAGTTTCCAGACTCATGTATGGTATGCCGGTAAATGCATACGTTGCCATTGATTATTCTGCTATCGCTCCGCTGAACGATGCGATCGGCGGCGTTACTGTAAATGTACTGGAGGATCTTACTCAGTCAGATTCCGCATTGAAAGCAGGAGAGACAGTTACTCTTCACGGAGAACAGGCGCAGACTTATGTACGTTCACGTAACACAGAAGTCCTGGATTCCAATAATCAGAGAATGGAGAGACAGAAGCAGTATATTGATGCGTTCCTGCAGCAGGCGATCAGCCAGACCAAGAAGAATCTTACACTTCCTGTAACATTGTATAATGATGTATCTGACTATATGGTTACCAATATCAGCGCATCTGAAGTAACACATCTGGCAACCCTGATGATCCAGAACGGAGTTTCCGGAGGAGACATCCTGACTGTACCGGGTGAGGTTACTCAGGGAGATGTATATGCGGAGTTCAATCCGGATGACAAAGAGCTTTATAAGCTGATTCTCAGCGTATTCTATAAAGAAATAAAGCAATAATAAAGTAAGGAGGATGGTTCCAATGAAAAAAAGAATGATGATCATGCTGTGTTCTGCAATGTTAATCTGTGGTTTATCTGTTCCTACAATGGCTGCAGTCAGCCCGACTGGAAAAAGAGATGTAACAACAACCACAAATAAAGCTACTACAGCACCGAAGACAGGCGAAGGAAATCTTGCTCTCTACAGTCTTGCAGGAGCTCTGCTTCTCGGTGGAACTGCTGTAATCTCAAGAAAGAAACTTGAACAGTCCAGATAGTCCGGTGCCGGGTGAAACATTGTATGTTTACGAGTGAAAAAGTCCTCAGAAAGTCTTCCTGAAAGTTTCGGAGGACTTTTTTACGTCATGAGGAAATTACTTTGTAATGTTTTGAAAATACGAGAGAGAATCCGGCTTGCAGGTTTCTTCGTTGCAGTGCAATCCTGTCCGGAGGGCTTTTTATGACATAAGAAACTCTTTACAGAATTCTATGTTAAATAATTAAAAAACACATATAAAATTCATACTAAAGTATGTTGGAACACCACATGGAAAGGGGTAAAATCTATCTCTGTATGAACATGCATATTTGGAAAGGATAAAGATGATCGATTTACACGCTCATATTTTGCCGGGTGTGGATGACGGAGCACGTGATATTCAGGATTCACTGGAAATGGCAGTTATGGCTGCAGACAGCGGAGTCAGCATTATGGTGGCAACTCCACACAGCAATCAGACCGGCAGATTCGAAAATTTCTGTTCAGAGAAACTGAGCGGAGATTTCAGACGTCTGAAAGCAGCGATCCGACAGAATCACATACCCTTAAGAATACTGGAAGGAATGGAGATTTTTGCGTCGGAAGACCTGGAAGATAAAATAAAAAAAGGGCTTCTTACAGGAATCAATCATACAGACTATTATCTGGTAGAATTTCCCTTTGAGGCAGATCCAATGTGGATCGGAGAATGCCTGGATGCAGTCTTTGAATCAGGTAAGATCCCGCTGATCGCTCATCCGGAGAGATATTTCTGTGTACAGGATTTTCCGGAGATTGTATATGAGTGGCTCAGATCAGGGTGTTATGCACAGATGAATAAAGGAAGCATTCTGGGCAGATTTGGCGGCAGAGTCAGAGAGAGCGCACGGATACTGCTGGAGAATGATCTGATCACCTGTGTGGCGAGCGATGCCCACAGATCCTATGTAAGAACACCCCATATGAAAGAAGTGAGAGATCACCTGACCAGAAATGGCGGGTTTGAATATACATATCACCTTCTGGAAGGCAACCCCCGGCGGATCATAAGTAACAGACAGATCCCTGCCCACGGCAGACGGCCGGAACGGCTCAGAAGGTACTACTGGTGAGAGGGAGAACAAGGAGAATGTTATGAAAAAATTAAGAATACTAAGCATTATCGTATTTGTGGCAGCAGCGGTCTCCTTTGGAATGTACAGAAATGAACAGATCAATTCCAAAGATAACCAGGCTCCGAAGATAACCATGAAGAAAGATTCCATTAAAGTATCCTGTGATGCAGATCAGAAAAAACTTCTCAAAGGAATCAAAGCAAAAGATTCCAAAGATGGAGATGTGACCGACAGTCTGATCATAGAATCCATCAGCAATTTCACAAAAAATAAAACAAGAACCATGACAGTAGTGGCATTTGATTCCGACAATCACGCAACCAAGGCTACCAGGAAAGTGAAATATAAGGATTATACTTCTCCTGAGTTTTCTCTCACTGATCCGCTGCGTTTCCCTATGAATACACAGGATATCATGGGAACTCTCACATGTAAGGATGTACTGGACGGAGACCTCACCGGCAAGATAAAGATGTCCAGCGAATATTATGTGCAGGCTGACAAGGCCGGAGAATATCCAATGATGTATCAGGCAGCCAACAGCGCAGGCGATGTACAGAAACTTCCTGTAACTGTAGAGATCTATGATCCTGCCAAAGAATCACAGAGACCTCAGATCGAACTGTCCCAGTATCTGATCTATACTTCTGCAGGGACAGTGATCAATCCATGGGATTATGTACAGCAGATTACAATGGGCGGGATTAAATATATCAGAGATGAGGACGGAGTACTCAGAGATCCCAAGCCATCCCAGAACCAGCAGAGAACATCCATAACATCCGAAGAAGTACAGATCAACAATGAGGCTGACTTTAACAAAGCCGGAGTATATGAGATCACATACCAGATGACAGATGACAGCGGCAAAGAGAGTGTGACCGGACAGGTTCGCCTGATCGTAGTTGTAAGATAAGGAAGGAAGAGAACATGGAAGAGAGAATTGACAGTGGACTGGTTCCACAGATTGATCTGATCAGCATGCTGAAGGATATAGCAAAGGAATGGTGGGCGATCCTGCTTCTTTCCCTGGCTGTAGCATTGTTTGCTGATATCTGGGTAAATGCCACCTATCAGCCGGAATATAAAACATCCACAACTTTTGTAGTCACTGCCAAAGGAATGAACACAAATGTATATCAGAATCTGAATTCCACCCAGCAGCTGGCACAGCAGTTTACAGAAATCCTGGACAGCAACGTTCTGAAGAAGAAAGTGGCACAGGATCTGAACATGAGCAGCCTGAACATTGATTCATCTGTAGATCTGGTACCTGAGACAAACCTGATCACCCTGTCTGTAAAAGCAGGCACAGCTGTAGAGTCTTACAGGATTCTGCAGTCTATCATGAAGAATTATAATACAGTATCCGATTATGCGATCAAGAATGTGATTATAGAGACCATTCAGAGCCCGGCAGTGTCTATGGCGCCTGTGAATCCTCTGAATGAGAAGAAAACAATGATAATAGCATTTATAGCCGCAGCAGCAGTATTTATGGTACTGGTTGCAGGAATCTCCTATCTCCGCGATACCATCAAGAATCCAAAGGATGTTACCTCCAAACTGGATACCAGACTTCTGGGAAGTATCTATCACGAGAAGAAATCCAAATCCATTAAGCTTCGTAAGAAAAAGGAATTTGTATCCATGCTGATCAGTAATCCGCTCAGAAGCTTTCAGTACGCAGAATCCAACAAGATGATGTCATCCAGAGTCAGAAGCTACATGGATAAGGAGAATGCAAAAACACTTCTGGTCACCAGCGTAATGGAGAATGAAGGTAAATCCACAGTAGCGGCAAACCTGGCACTCGGACTCGCGCAGGAAGGCAGCAGAGTAATGCTCATTGACTGTGACTTCCGTAAACCGGCACAGTACAAGATCTTTGACATGGAAGGCAAAGACGCAGATGATCTGGGTAAGGTGCTGACAGGCAAGGCAGGAACAGAGAATCTGATCTGCAACTGGAATGATACAAACCTCTATATGATACTGAACCGAACATCCTCTAATTCCATTGAGGCATTACTTAAGAGTACCACGTTGAGACAGATTGTGGGATTCTGCAGGCAGAACATGGATTATGTGATCATTGATACCTCTCCTCTGGCACTGGTATCAGATACAGAGGAACTGGCACAGATGGCAGATGCTTCCGTACTCGTAGTGAGACAGGATACTGTCCTTACCAAGGACATCAATGACGCCATCGATATTCTGAATAATACCAGAGGCAAGGTTCTGGGATGCGTGCTTAATGATGCATCATCATCTCAGATCACAGGAAGTACAGCACATTATGGATATGGAGGATATTATGAGAAACGAGCATAACAGTAGAGAAACAGATTCCGGGATCCTGTATTTTACTACGATCCTGGATGATATGTGGAGAGGCTTCAAGAAGTTTTTCCTGCTGTGCCTGATCATTATCGCAGCCTGCGGAGCAGGATTCTACTTCAGGGCCAAAACAAGCTACAAACCATCTTATCAGGCATATTCCTCCTTTGTGGTAGATACCAAGACAGCCTATGTTTAC
>NZ_JBQHWS010000172.1:0-5878 GCF_052063845.1 Blautia sp. HCP3S3_D9 | reverse complement strand
ATTTCATCTATACGGGTTCTTGTTTTTGTTTTTAAGCAGGAGTCCAAAGCAGTCCGGTCAATTTGGCCATGCTCAATCAGGTGCAGGATGATGTTCCTGCCGGAAGCGCCAAAAATATCAGAAATGAAGGAGGACAGACGGAAGCCGGAGCTTTGTAAAAATTTCTCAATCCTGTTTTTCTGGGATGTAATATCACGGATGATGCTCTTACGGTACCGGTTTAAGTCACGGAATTCCCGGATTCTTTTTTCGGGAATAAAGCTGCCATTCAGGAGCCCGGCACGGAGCAGGGTGGAAATCCATTCAGAATCCCGCATGTCTGTTTTTTTGCCGGGAACGTTCTTCATATGGCGTGCGTTTACAACCAACAAAGTAATATCTCCAGAGAATGCGTCTTCCAGTATTTCATAAATAGGCATCCAGTAAATGCCCGTGCTTTCCATAGCGACATGATGGCAGTTTTGGGAAACAATCCAATCCCGTAAGGCAATCATGTCTGGGATTAGGGTGGAAAATTCTCGGATTTCAGAATGTGTTGGCTTACCCAAAGGGCCAGTCAGGATACACGCAACAATTTTTTCTTTGTGGACATCCAGCCCACAGGAAGTTTCCAGAAGGTCTTTCATACAGAACATCTCCTTTGCAATAGAATTGGCAGGAGATTTGCCCGAGATAATGCGGACTTTGCTACTCGTGCTATCCATAAAAGGTGCGACAATATGCTGTGCTCAAGGGCAAAACATTTACGTTGAAAAACGGGGTGCAAATCCTCCAAGGTGCAATCAAACTTAATCCTGCCTAAGACTATTGTAAAGCAAGATAAGAAGCTAAAAAAGTAGTGGAGTCAATCCCCTATTTTCATTACAGGCTGAGATAAGCTTTCATGATTCGTTGAAAACTGAATAAAGTACACAGAAATCGTGCATCTATGTTTCAGATATAGTATAATGAAACCAGAGAAAAATTGTTCTGAGGTGAATTGAGATGCCATATGTTTCAGGTTTTGACCGTGACCAGCTGATGTGCTGTTCATGGGACGCATTTGTAGATAAAGAAAGTATTGCAAGGATAATTGATGCGTTTGTGAACCATCTTGATATAGGGAAATACGGTGTAAAACCTGTGGCAGCAGAAGGCCGTCCATCTTACGATCCTAAGAGCCTTTATAAGATATATATTTACGGAAGCAGGAAAGGTATCCGTTCTTCACGGAAACTGGCTGAAAGCTGTAAAGTAAATCTTGAAGTGAAATGGATGATCGGCGGTGTAGAACCGGATTTTCGCACCATTGCAGATTTCAGGAAAAACAACATAGACAGCCTGAAAGAGATTTTTTATGAATTCAACCGCCGGATCTCCGGTGCAGTGGAATGGGGATTTTCTTCCGTGGATGGAACAAAGATCCAGGCGGATAACGCAAAAGATAACAACTTCACCAAAAACAAACTGGATGACAGGATCAAATGGCTGAATGGTCATACAGATGAGTATCTAAGGATCCTGAATGAAATGGACAAGCAGGAAGAAACAGACGTGATTTCAGGAGAACTGACAAGAGAAAGTCTTGAAGCCAAGTTAAAAGAAGCACAGGAGAGACTTGCCAGATACGAAGGTTATCAGAAGCTGATGGAAGAAACCGGGGTATCCCAGCTTTCGATCACAGATGCGGATGCAAAACTCATGAAAAATAAAAATGGGTTTACAGTAGCATATAACCCACAGACGGCGGTAGATTCTGAAACACATCTGATCCGAGATTTTCAGATGACCAATCAGGTAACCGACCATGGATTGCTGGAAAGTACGATGCAGGGGATAAAGAGCTCTGAACCGGAAAAGATCATAGAAGTAGTAGCAGATGATACCGGAAGTTTATGCAGAAGTGATACAGGATATGAAGGTAGAAACAGTCCGTCGTAAAGTGGTGGATGAAAAACGGAAAAACAGCAGTGTCTATGGAAGTCCTGAGGAAATGCAGGAAAAAGCAAAAGAAGGTTATTTTGTCAGAGATCCTGAGAGAAACCTGGTATACTGTCCGGCTGGGGAAATCCTGAGACAGAAGAGCATAAAGAAAAACGGGAATATCCGCTATGCCAATAAAAATGCGTGTAAACATTGCCCGAACCGCAATAAGTGTTACAAGGGAAAAGGCGAATGGAAAGAGATCGACTTTACCAAAGATCAGCTGGTAAAACCATGTAAGGGCTGGCTGGAAGCCGAAGGAAAGAAGCCGGAGGAAACGAAAACGGGTGAAAAATGGCATTATGAAAAAAGAAAGGTTGTGAAGTTTTTCCTGAAACCGGATAAAGAAAAGATGAGCCGGAGGATGTGCCTGTCGGAGCATTCGTTTGGAACAATAAAACGAGCAATGTGAGCCACTTATTTTCTTTTAAGGGGAATACGGAAAGTGGCTGGAGAGTTTGCGCTCTTTTGCCTGGGTTATAACCTGGAACGGGCGAAGAATCTCCTTGGATTTCAAAAAATGATGGAATTGATGGAACAGGCATAAGCCTCTTTCTTCATCCTGTGTATTTTATTCAGTTTTCAATGTCACAGATGAAGGAAAGGGGCTAAATTTATGCCTAAAAATAAGGTTTTCGGACAGGCTGTGGGGGGCATCCGGGGAGACAGAAGAGAAAGTGGTGTTTACAGATGAGCCGGAGATAGAGGAGAAGAAAGAAACGCCGGTAGCTGCTGCAGGAGTGCCGGAGGTGGAAAATGGGTTCAGTGACGGAGAAAATGTTCGTGGTTTAGTGGATAATGATACAGCTGCAGAAAATATTAATCAAGGTAAAAAACATACAGTACGTATTCAAAATGTTGATCCATTTCCAATAGAACGACAGACGATAGTTGATATAATTAATAATCATGATGGAACCGTGACAATTGGAGTTGATCCTGATGTTTATATTGGAGATCAAAAGGATACGGGAAAATATACAGTAAGGTATTATCAAGAATCTGTCGAAATTGATGGAACGTATGGAAAGAATCCAGAGAGTAAAGATACGTCTCAAATGCAACTTTTTACGTCTTTATCTGTTCCTGCTGATCGTAAAATAGAGATAGCTGAAAAGTATATTACTATATATCTCTGTTGTAAAAGTTCAGTTGCAGGCTATTATTATACAGCAGCAGCACAGGAAAATATTGTTAATCCTACAAAAGTTGTTTATGATTTAGATGGTGGAACGGACGGACCGCCAACGGACTGGGTATGGTCGAGGGATTGCCAATGGGGCAATGGCCATGAAAAAAATCCCCAAAAGACAGGTTACAGATTTGATGGTTGGTATACTGGAAAAAACGGTCAAGGAAAAAGAATTGATTCTGTTCAAGATATTTCTTATTCAAGAGAAATAACATTGTATGCAAAATGGGTTCATGTGCATTCCTGGAACTATAGTTTAAGTGGCGATACTCTTAAGGCATATTGCTCAAACACAAATTCAAAATGTGAATATTATGGAACAGGTTCTGACAATGCAAAGGCAACAGTTTCACTTAAGCTTAATGGATTTGATAACAATAACTGTGCTGAATATGGCAGAACCTATTCTGTAACATGTGATAATACTTTTCCGTCAGAAACAAGAATAGAATCAGTTCAGTATGTAGGTCGTGATGGGACTACTTATACGGAAAGTTTAGTACGTCCCACTTCCACTGGAAAATATAAAGCAAAAGTAAACATTACACTGCCCGGAGAACAGGACTCAAGAGTGATATATACTGATTTTGAATTAAACCGCTTCCGGCGCAGCTTGACTGGAGCAGCTCAGACCTGACTTATAACGGAGAGGACCAGATAGTCACTGCAGAAGTGAGAAATGCCCTGCCCGGCGATAGATTTAAATTGGCATATGAAACCAACAAAACTTACACGAATACCGGAAAGGATGCCCGGGAATATACCTTAAAGGCAGTGGTGGAAGAAACAGCGAATTACGTGGGAGCTTCTGCTACCTGTGGTTTTAAGGTTAAAAAAGCAGGTGCTACAGATTCCCATTCCAAAGTCGATATCGAGGGATGGACATATGGTTCCTATGATGAAAAGAAAAATGCGCCGTCAGTAGATAAGAAGCTGAACCCGGAAAATCAGCCAATTCAGTACACCTACTATACGAATGAAGCATGTACCACAAAGACTTCAACTAAAAACGGAGCAGAAACAGAAGGCGGGGTACCAAAGAATGCAGGAACCTATTATGTAAGAGCCCAGATATCGGCATCCGGCAATTATAATGAAGGAACAGCAACCGGTTCATTTGAAATTAAATCCAAAGAAGTAACAGTGAAACCGGATGATTTACAAAAGCATATTGGCGAGAAAGATCCTAAGCTTACTTATACCACAGATGGCATCGTCGAAGGTGAAACACTATCTGGGATCACATTGCAGAGAGAATCAGGTGAGGATGCCAGAAAACCCCAAGCTACCCGGTAACAGGCATTAAGGTATCTCCGGATACTCTTACCTTAACAAAGAAAGATGAAACCGCCCAGCTTACTGCAGAGGTGACACCGTCTTATGCAGACAATAAGCGTGTAACCTGGCAATCCAGTGATGAGAAAGTAGCAACTGTAGATGAAAACGGCAAGGTAACAGCAGTTGGAAATGGAACTGTAGAGATCACAGTTACAACAGAGGATGGAAAAATTACAGCTTCCATTATAATCACAGTGAAAGTCCCGGATGAACCCACGATCAATAAGACCACAGGCTTCAGAAGGTTAAGAGCCTGTTCTGTAAAACAGACAAAAACTTCTGTGACATTGCAGTGGAACATCATTAAGGATGCAGATGGATATTTCGTATACGGCAACCGCTGTAATACAGGTACAAAGTCATACAAGTACAGGAAGCTTGCCACCATCACCGGTGGAGATATCAGCACATGGACCCAGAAGGACCTGAAAAAAGGTACTTACTACAAATATGTGGTAAAAGCCTACAGACTGGTAAATGGCAAAAAGGTAGTGACAGACACATCCATATCTGTACATGCAGTCACCGGAGGCGGTAAATACGGAAATGCAAAAGCTGTTTCCGTAACCCAGATTGGAAATAAGAAGAATGTCTCAAAGATCACCCTGAAAATGGGAAAAACCGCACAGATAAAAGCAAAAGAAGTAAAGAAAGATAAGAAGATTGCACGCCACAGAAAACGGGACTGGAGCAACCGGGAGATCGCAGAACACATGGGGGTATCCCTAAACACAGTGAAGCATTATCTTACAGATATCTTTAACAAGCTTCATGTCAAAAAGAGGGATGAATTAAAGAATTTCGTATTAAAATAATCAGGAAATCCACGAAGATACGGTATTTGCCCTGCGCAACCATCCGCTGATGCCGCAGGATATTAAAATCTATGGATTTATCATGGACTCAATAACAGGAGAACTCAGGGAAAATTATGTTTGACTTAAAAAATAGAAAATATAATGTATTGTGATGGAAGCATTTCAGATAATAATAGTTACTTTGCGCATTTTGTGTTATAATTGAGATTAACAGGAAATGATAAATATCTGCAAAATAAATGTTTATCAGGAACTTACCGAAGGACATTTTAGTTAAGGCGTAATAAATTTCGGACTTTGTAAAATGCAAAAGGGAGATCAATGATATGAGAAAAAAAACAGTCCAAAAAAGCAGTACCAAAGGCAATGCGAAGAGTAATACAAAGAGCAATGCAAGAAACAGCGTAAAAAGCAATGCAAGAAACAGTGCAAAAAACAGCCCTCAAAAAGCTGTTAAGACTGTTGCTCCAACAGCAGAGGATGTTTCTGTTAAGCAAACCGCAATTATTCAGGAGTCATCTGTTGAACAGAATGAACAGAACATTCCAACGAAACAGCCTGATCTGGG
>NZ_JBQHWS010000171.1:0-6037 GCF_052063845.1 Blautia sp. HCP3S3_D9 | reverse complement strand
TCCCAAGACACGTGGAAACGGTTGTTCTGTTGTCCCAACAAAAACCGGATGACCACATAGAGATCGACTTAGACCTGGACGAGCTGGATGCCACCAGTGCCGAGTTGAAAGCAACCTATCAGGAAATCAAAGATTATGTGCTGAAAGAATTTGGCTTGAAGGTTTCAAGTTTATATATTTCTCAGGTAAAACGCAAGTGTGGAATTGAAGTGGGAGAAAACTATAATCTTCCAAAATCAGAAAATGTAAGAGTTCCACAATGCCCGAAAGAGAAGGAAGAAGCTATCAAGGCTGCCCTGAAATATTTTGCGATGATCTAAGGACATCGTTGATTTCAAGGAGGAATAACACATGAAAAGCACATTTGAAAAAATGGGTGGAACCTACACACTTGGCGCAGACGGAATTTACTATCCGAATCTTGTCAGTACAGATGAAGAACCGCATTATGGGAAATATGGAATGATGCGGAAAACGTATCTGAAAGAGCATCGTCCGGCAATGTATTCACTGTATATGTTGGAAGACAGACTGGTGGAACATCTGAATCTTGTGGACGATGAAGCACAAGAAAGAATGGATATTCTGGTGTGTCAGATGATGGAGAAGCAGGGGATTACGGAGGAATTGAAAGCTCGTGATCAGATGGAATGGGTCAGAGCGGTAAATGGTATTCGTAATATGGCAGAAGAGATTGTGTTGAAAGAATTGATTTACAGGTAAACAAAGAGCTGAACAGGTAGGACGAAAAATCCTATTTGTTCAGCTTTTGTGTTTATAAGGGGTCAAAGAAGAAGCATATTACAATTCTATAGCAAGTGATCTTTTCTAAGTTTCTGAAGGCTGTTTTTTCCGTCTTGGTCATAAGTTGCCGATTTAATTATTCCATAGTATGGCTTAAAAAACATCCGAATATAACTTTATAGAAATAATCATGATGGGGAGATTATTTGATGAATTTTGTGCTAATATTCTGCAATTCTACTGTTAGTCGATTGCTTTATGCACACTCTCATTATAATATGTGTGCAGGAGGTGGATATATGTATCAGATTAGCAATGAAAAATTCGGTTTATTTGTAACCGAATTAAGAAAGGAAAAGAATTTAACTCAAAAGGATTTGGCTGAAAAATTATATGTATCAGATAAAACAGTTAGCAAATGGGAACGTGGTCTTAGTATGCCCAATGTCGTATTACTCATACCAATAGCTGATATATTAGAGGTTACCGTTACAGAATTGTTACGTGGAGAAAAAATAGATACACAGAAAAATATTGATAAAAAAGAAATCGAGGAATTGGTAGTAGGTTCTCTCGATATGGCTGTTAGGGATTCTATTCACCAGCATAGAAAAAACTGGATATTAGCATATTTGTTATGTTTTTTTATATCTATTACAGAAATTATTATGTTAGTTGTATCTGGAAGTTCATTAGCTGAGATGAAAGGGGATATATTGCTGGTTACTGGGGGAATGCTTTTATTTGGTGCATGGTTTTGTTTCTTTGCAAAAGACATATTACCAACATATTATGATGACAACAAGATAAATTATGTATCACAAGGAATTTTTAGAATACATCTAGTTGGTTTATCTTTTAACAATGGAAATTGGATATACATCTGCACAACTTTAAAAATATGGATACTTGCAACGGTTGTTCTATATCCTCTTGCAGGTATTATAATAATCAATTGTTTCAATATAGCTTTATGGGATATTTTAAATAACATTTTCTTAATTATGATATTAGGTGGTATGGTAGTTTCGATTTACATTATCGGGAAAAAATACGAATAATTAAATTACCTGTTATCGTTGTGGATAGTACTAATTTACAACATTCTTCATGGGAAATAAGCAATGATGCAGAAGAGATTGTGTTAAGAGAATTAGTGTACATTTAAAGCGTGGAAAGCTCCTTCAGGAGCTTTTTGCTGTTTATCAAGAAAGTATATAGAAAATGTATTAATCATATGATATGATTTGAACAGAAGATAGAATTTTATGAAGTAAGAATGTTTTTGAGGAACGTAACTTAGAAGTTGCAGAATTAAGTTAATCGTGCCATATGGCTTGATTATAAAAGCAAAGATAAAAACGCAACGTACATCTTTGATGTGCCAGAGCCGGTAGGTAGCCCGGCCGTCCTATATAAATAGGGTAAGTAACCTGCCCCTCCGGGTTGTCCATTCTTTGTTCAATCAATTTTAGGAGGGATTCTTATGGACAAAGTAAATGGAAAGCTGACAGTATTTTTTGAAGAGCCGTTTTGGGTGGGTATATTTGAACGCATCGAAGATGGTAAACTATCTGTGGCAAAGATAACATTTGGTGCAGAACCAAAAGATTATGAAGTACAGGAATATATTCAAAAGTGTTATTTCAGTTTGAAATTCAGTCCGGTTGTTGAAACTGTTGTAAAGGATATCAAAAGAAATCCGAAACGGATGCAGCGGGAAGCAAAAAAGCAGATGCTGGAAATAGGCATTGGCACAAAATCGCAACAGGCGTTGAAACTACAGCAGGAACAGAACAAGCAGGAACGCAAAGAGAAAGGCCGCAAGAAAAAAGAGGCAGAAGAACAGCGAATGTTTGAACTGAAACAACGAAAGAAAAGAGAAAAGCATAAGGGACATTAAAGTCCCTTGGGCTTTTGCTCAAATCGAAAAGTGTTGAATAAAGATTTCGGGAGGTGTTTCTATGAAGAAAAAAGTACTTGCAATTATGTTAGTTGCCGTATCAATCATGTTGATTTCAGCGTGCGGAAAAAAAGAAAAACTGTACGAAATTCCTGATTTATCGCAGTATAAGACAGATTATGTAGGAGATTCTTCAAATGTTATAAATATTGTAAGCGGTCAAGAGTATCCAGAGGGATACTCATATGACAGTATAGAGATACAGTCTGAAACAGAGCCTTATGGATTAACAGTTTTTCTAAAAGATGAGCCGTCGGCAGTCAAACTTGAAGATGAATTGCAGGTTAATGCAGATATGACATTTGACTTGATTGGTAATTTGGGAACAATTGATTATAAAACAGCAGATAGCAAAGAAATTATTGCATCATATGAACGGTGATATATTTTTAGTCAACTTTTAGACAATTTGAAGAGCGGAATATAAAAAGGCGTATGGAAGTTTTAAATCCATACGCTTTTTTGAAAAAAACTCACTTTTGAACAAGAGATTTGTAAGAACATATTATCTATTCAAAGACGGTTACAATTCTATATCATATGACTTTTTCTTAGTCCGAGCAGGCTGATTTCGCTGTATTTCCAGTTTCCTCTGATATTTAAGTTTCCATGCACGATGAGAGAAGACGTCAGGATCTTCCACATTGAGATAATCCACCTCATTGGCTGCAATATCACGACGGTGATAGTCATAATACTTACCAAAAGTACCTTTGAGCTGCTCAATCAGCTTATCACGGAAATCAGGACGTATCTGGATTCTGGTGTCCAGCAATTCTGTATACTGTTCTGGTTCAGGACGAAATTTTTCTTCCCGGAAAGCGGTGGCATCTTTTTCAAGCTGTTTTTGGAGCGAGATGTCCTGAGAATCCAGGATATCCAGATTTTTATTCATCTGGTCATATTTTTTGGATAGATTCGTCATATCTTTATCGGTAGAGCATTCCGCCTGGAAAATTAGCTGCTCTTTCCTTGATTTCAGTTCTTCAATTTCTTCGGTAACAGTGGTAAGCTGTTGATTCAATTTTATATGCTGGATGGGATTCAAAATACTGGTTTTATCCTTTTGCACATTCAGTTCTTTCCGTTCCGAAACTTTCGCTTTGAGTTTCTTCTTAACAGCATTATATTTATTCAGTATTGGATTAAAATGATTCATCCAATCATGAATTACTTCTTTTTGCATCTCATTATGAAGTAAATGATATTGTGTAAAAATCATATGATTTCGGATAGTTTCCATTGTTTCTGCAATTATTGGAATAGACTTTTCTACAGCTTCAGCCAGTTTTGCTACTTTTGCTTTTAATTCTCGGAGCATTTTGTTATCCGCACGAATCTGACGGTTGATTTCACAGCGGTCTGCTATCATGCCTTTCTTTTCCATATTCTGGGCAATGTAGCCTTCATGGATAGTTGGCTGTTCGGTGATTCCCTGATCTGCAAAGCTGCGGTGATCAATGGTAGCATTTATCTGATTACGTGCAAGCATTTTATTTACGGCATCTGCCCAGTTTGCCCGCCAGATGAAAAGTTGTTCATCACTGTTCCATTGTTCGGAAATAGGATTCTGTCTGCCATATCGGCTACTCTTGGGGTGTTTATCAATCCGTTCATATCCTTTTTCCTGTGCAACAGAGGAAGTCAGATATTCTTTCTTTTTTCCAACTTTATAGCGATATTGCTTTTCCCATCCCTGTTTCTGAGCAGTTTTAAATTCAGAAGCAGTAAATCCTTTTTCTTCCCCATCTTTGATACAGAGATATTCTTTTTCGGTTTTATACTGCCATGTTCCATTTTCATTTAGTGGTCGGACAGTAAGAAGAATGTGTGCATGGGGATTGTGACCATCTGTATCGTGAATGGCAAAATCAGCACACATCCCCATATCTACAAAGTTCTTTTTAATAAAATCTTGAAGAAGAGAAATATTACTGTCTTTATCCAATTCAACAGGGAGTGCGACAACAAATTCTCTTGCCAGTCGACTGTCTTTGGTCTTTTCGGTTTCTTCCACAGCATTCCAGAGTTGTTCCCGGTCATTCCATTCCGATGGAGCCATTGGTGGAAGCATCACTTCCTGATAGATTAACCCATGCTTTCTGGTATAGTCATGCTGGATACCATCATAATCATTGTACATCCGGCTACAGCTCATATAAGCAGAAGCAGCAACAGCAGACCGACCGGAACCACGGCTGACGACCTTGGCTTGCATATGATAAATTGCCATATCTGGCACCTCCTTTCGATGTTGCCTGCAACAGCGGATAAAGCCCTCGGCAGAGCGCACGAGCCCCGAAGGGGATACCACTGCCTGATTTATCAGGTGGTGAGTAAGTGCGCCCTTCGGGAGTAGAACTTGTGCGTTTACATTCCCCGTAGCCGGATCATCAGCTCCCGTTTCAGGGAATCTAAATCCATTTCCTTAATATGGGGAACAATACTTTCTAAAATTGCTCCTTCCTGGACTAATCTGTGTGTTCTGGCATCACGCTCTTTTTTGCGATTTCTTGCTTCAGCTTCTTCTTGGCGGTGTTTTGCCTGTAAAAGTGCTTTTTCTTCTGGTGTCATGATTCTTTTATCTGCCATATCTGGCACCTCCTTTTTATGCCCGTATCCGGGCAGTTTTGGTTTTAAAATCTTTTGGTTTGGTACTATGGTTTTAGATAACTGACAGTGGCATATTTCTGGTAATAAATGAGGAAAGAAAGTAGTACCACTGTCAGTGAAAAGTAATCATTGTGTTATACTTTTTCGAGTCAATTCTGGTTCGGAACATGATTGTTCAACAGGATTTTTTTTGCCTGTTTTAAATTAGCTGTTGCATTGTCCTGACGGATATTCCGGTTATTGATACGGACAGGAATACATCTCTCCAGAATACGGTCATAAATTCGTTTGTGTGCGATATCAGCGGCGTTATTCAGCTCTGATAAAGTGAGATTGGTCGTTATGATCAGAGGCTTTTTACTGCGGTAACGACTGTCGATTACATTGAATACCTGTTCCAGTGCAAAGTCAGAGTTCCGCTCAATTCCGAGATCATCAATAATCAGAAGACTGTAGCGGTTTAAGCTGTTGATGAACTGGTTTCTGTCTTCAAAATGCATTCCGGTAAGGGTATTCAGAATCCGGGAAAAGTTGGTCATCAGTACAGGAACGCCTTTTTCCAGAAGGGCATTGGCAATGCAGCCTGCAAAAAAAGATTTTCCAGTACCGACATCACCCCAGATAAGAAGTCCGGAAGCGTTTGCTTTCATCTCTTCCCAGTTGCTTACATAATTGTGTGCCAGTTTTATTTCCTGATTGATGCCGTTATCCCTGGCA
>NZ_JBQHWS010000170.1:0-6063 GCF_052063845.1 Blautia sp. HCP3S3_D9 | reverse complement strand
TGGATAACCAGACAATGGAATGTCCGAAATCAGGGATATCACTTTTGTGTAGGTGTCTAAAAAATAGGCACTACACTAATTCAAAATGTCCTTGACAAGGGGTACAGTTTAATATTATAGATACATAATATATATTACACAACCTTTTTTATATTTTCCATTATTTTCATAATTCTTTTATATATTCCACTAAAATCCCCGTTGTTCTTCAAAAATAAAACTGTATTTACCCTCAAATGCCTTAAAATAGCATTTGAGGATAACCGTATTCGTTATGCAAATAATATACACCACCCTTGCATTACCTCTTTCCGAAATATATACACTTGACATTTCCCTATAAGTGCAAAACACGTTATCTGAGGTATCCTGATGGCAAAAATTGAAGATAATGTGAATTTGTTGAATTGTATATACTACGCGTTACACGCTAGTAGTATATACAATTCAAACTTTAACACTTCATTTTTTCTTTGCCAAACCCTTCAGAACCCGTAGTAGTGCTGCTTAGCTCTCTCATAAGTGTTAAAAATTCAAGAAAGTATATATTCATTTCTTATATTTTTTACAGCTTTGTTTAGCTCTGAGTTTTTTTCTATAAATGTAAAAAATATATAAGTAAGAAACATATTCATAAAAAATACCAGAACATAAGGGAGGACAAAATCTTGACAAATTCATTTCCATTTTACAAAAGTCTCTTAGATTCCAACAGTGATCCAGCAGATATCATGAATGTCGCTGAAGTTGCCGCATTTCTCGGTGTTGGTAAAAATCGTATTTATGAGCTACTTAATGAAGGAACTATCAAAGGATTCCGTATGGGAAGGACTTGGAAAATCAGCAAACTTGCATTAGAAAAATATATTAAAGAAGCTTCAGGATTGTAATATGAAAGTGTAAAATCAGCTCAAATACCTTTTCGTATTTGAGCTGAACTTTCGCCTTTTTTATTCACCAGGAACATACTCCCTAGTATCAATAAATATTTATTGATACTACAACTGCCACCTGATTCTTCATAATATCTAATCAACAGTTACCCACCCTGCATAAGGCAATACTTCTATATCGCCTTATGCATGCGGATACATAAGTAAGATTCTTTCCGGCTCAAAGAATCCATGACATTTGTCATGCTTATGTCCGCCCCTGTGTGCATGTTCCCAAATCCACAATATATCATTTTATTCTGTTTTTCTATATTTATTTTTGTTAAAACTTTGGGAATGATGACATAAGATCTGAAAGCATCTCAGAATCCCTGTCAATGATTTGTTATATCTCTTTTACCTTTTTACATCTTTCCTCACCTTTTACGTGTTTCCAATTTCTTCACATTTCATTTCTTCTTCATCATTTATTTCCGGCAGATACTCTGTTTGAATCAGTTCTGCCTGTTCACATGGATAATTGGAAAATACATAAACTGTACAAGTTTTTCTAAGCACACGACTACGTCCTATAGCCTGCTCTAAATCAGTTTCGATCAGAAAAAGCTGTAAATTTTGTATGTCAGGATCTGCAAACGACATTATTTTAAAATCATATCCATTTCTGACAACCCGCCGACAGTTCAAAGTGTATGATACATTTTTCTTTATATATCCTAACTCACATGCCAGAAGCTTATAAAACAAAGGCTTACTATGAGGTGTTCCGACTACTGCAATGTCTTTCCCACAGTATTCATCAAATCCCTCCGTCTTTCCAAAATAGATATCACCCTTATTGGTCATCTTAAAACTAATCACCGGAATTTTTCCTGTAATTTTTTCGATTTTATCAAATACTGTATCAGCCCCTATTTGTTCTATACACTTCCTGCTCATTGTATGCGCACTATACTGTATTACTTTTCCCTGATACTCTGCTTTATGAATCGTATGGAAAATTATTCTTCTGTCCGGGAAATATCCCTGATACAATTTTTTATTAGCTGAAGCAGATACTATGATCATTTTTCGGTTCGGTAAATTCATTCTGTTAAAGAACATAACCTGCCTTTCCTGTTTATCCATAGCTATACTGGTACTCTCCAGTAGCAATGGCAATGTATTATGAAATACTCCGCCTTTTTTATACAGTCCCATTTTAGCATGGTTGTTTAGCGCTATAGGCTTTAGCTTGCGCGTTTCATTATTTTCCATTTTCATAATTTTTTTCAATAAATTTCTAATTTCTTTCGGCAGCTTATGACTATCCAACATCTTCTGTATATCCTGAAGATCTATGGTCCCGTTTCTTTTAAACAGCGACATTAATATATCTTCGTCTATAATTATTTCATAATCTGCAAGCTCATCCAGATTCATCATCATTAAATATGCATGTGTCGTTACGATGCACTGCTCTTTTGGACATTTATGTACATTTAGGATTTCTTTTAAGCCTTTTTTCTGATGGTCGCTTAAATCATCCTGGTGTTCGGTCATATAATTCTTTATTATTGTTCTGATCATTATTCCAAAACCCTGATTGTACAATTCACAGGCTTTATCATACAGATCATCTAGCCCTAATTTCTTAATATTATTGATTTTGCTTGATGTCCTATAACATATTACGCCTTTATGCTCCAGCCTGTCTGCGACCTCATTTTGCAGATTACAAGTTGGAACAGCGACAATAAATTTTTTCTCCGGCATGGATGCTATCTTTCTGCAATATATTTCGGTTTTTCCTAATCCTGTTTGTGCAACTATAACTCGCATCGCATTTTCCGGATTCTGTATTGCTTCTTCCAGGCATCCTTCCAGTTCCTGTTCACAAACATTTAAGGGGTAAAAATCCTCTTCTTTCTCAACTCGCCGTATATTCATAGATAATTTCTGATATAGAGAATAGCAGTTACAGTCAGACGCATATTTACAGTTTTTCTTACATTCCATAGGTCTGTAATCTTTCCCCTCAATATCCCGCTTCCAGTTTCCCTCCCATTTTTTTGTTTTCCATTCTGGCTCATCCCTGTTTTTCAGAATATTAAAAAAGATACGCTTTCCACCTTTAATAAAGCGTAAGTTTGTAGCCAGCAAAAACATTGCATTATTACTGAATTTTCCTTTCCGCTCAAAATCTGCCAATAATGGACACAACTGTATGAGTTTTTCCTTTGTATATCCAGAAACCTCATTTAATGAGGCTCCTGGTATACTATGTGAACAGGTCTTCTTTTCTACATTATCTGTTAATATGCTTCCGCATATCATAATAATACCACTCTGCTCAATCCATTCTCCCTGAATAGATTCACAATCAATTTCTTCTTTTCTGTAAAATGCAAATCGCGAGTTTTTTGAATCCCATGGTACCTTTATTTTGCGGGCAAGAGCATCTATATCTCGTTTAAAATTATTATCAGATTTAATTTTTATCTGATCCACTGAGTAAAAAAAACATTCATCACATCCACTCTCGCATCCAGATCAGAATCTATAATTCCTTTTCCTCCATAAAATATTCTTGGAATATCTACACATGCCTTGTCGCTTTCAGGAAACAGTTTCTGAAACAGAATATTTACTGCTTCTGCAAATCTGACATCTGTAATCAAAATATTCATAACAAAGACTGCTCTAAATTTGAAATATTTGTTTCTGCCATCGTAACTAAAGGTTTTATAGGTAAAGGCAAACGGTATATTGTATTCACTACATCTGTCACAAAACTCCTCATAGGAAATTTCGTGTTTTTCATCCTGATCAAAATCTAAAACCAGTATTTTTTGCTGTACAAAATTCTCTTTTCTTCTTGCACCGTTTACAAGTGCTCTTGTAAAAGCTTTTCCTCGGTTTCCAACTTGATCTGCAAAATCATCCAAAGGTATCTCTACTATGTTATTTGCAACTCTGGTATTAATATATCCCATAATTCCTTCGGGTTTTGCAGTATATCCAATTGTATCCATATTTACTGATATTTTTTCTGTTCTTTTTTCGTTACTCATTTTTTTAATCCTCTCTTTTTTGGTATTTTTTGTTAAAAGTTACTTAATTAACGCTAATCACGTATACTTAGAGATATCCATTCATAAAATGATGCTAGTATGAAATTTCATTACTTTTATATATACGTAAGTTTCTTTTTTCACCTCATTTTATTTATGTGATTCCCAGATACTCCTAAAAGCGTTCGCTAAAGTGTATTTTCTTCCAAAATACTTTTTTATCTTCTGAAAGCTTTGATTACACTTTTACTCTTTTGTTCTGAGTTTGTTTTTTTCTACAAAAAATAATATAGTTACGGATTTGAGGCGAATCCACTTTTGATATCTATATCAGTAAATTTTCTGATTCAAAAAGAATCGACGCGCACCTGCATAGCGAGTGGTTCATTGTTTCGTCCATCTACATTTTTCGGATCAGCAAAAAACTCCAATGGACTCAACAGACTAAAGTCCATAAAATAAGTAGCAGGAGAGTATATTGACACTCTCCTGCTACTTATTCTTCATAATAATCTTTTCTATTTTCTTCTTTTCTCTCTTCGTTTAATTTCTCTCAAAACATGTTCATCTCTAAATCTTGTCATTGCTTCAGCAATGCCCAATTTTTGTTCTAATATATCTCGTCTAGCATCAGCTCTCAATATCTTCCCTATACGATTCTCTTCCTTTTGCACAATCAGTATCCTCCCGACTGCTTATCAAAATCATTAGCAAGCATCCAGCCCATTGACTCAGTTAAACCAGCCGCTGTAGTAGCATTTATCGCATTTCCAAAACCAGGTATCCAGCCTACCAAAACCTGAGATACAGTTCTTCCAATCGTACTTGCCGCTACAGATCCTAATGCTGCTTTTGCAGTTGTTTCAGTCAATTGAATATCAAAAACTTTTCCAAGTGAAATCGTCATTGTAAGCTGAATCGGAGTTAACAACGCATTATCACTTCCCGGTACCTGAGCCAGACCTGCTCCTACACCTGCCGCTGCGGCACTAGCTGTATGTATAATTGCATGACACTCTTTTCTCTGTTTTTCTGTCATTTCAACTGCCCCCTTTACTGATAAATAGCTCCACAGCTTCTACATTTGTTGTTAAAAACCGTAAATTGTCCACAATTTGAACATTTCTGTCCTCTTCCACCTTTTCCATCGTTTGCCGGTACCGTCATCGTATAACCACATTTCGTACACTTTCTTCCATTTGTCGTTTCAAAAAAAGTATACTGATTGCATCTTGGGCATATCTTTCCAGGCATTTGACTTCCTCCTTTTCCTATACATATATGAGTATATATATGCTCATATATAAATATACCATATCTTAATCAGTCTTACAATATACTGATAATAAAAATATAATCAGAATATAAGGAGGTAGCCATTTAATGAGAGTAAAAAAAGAAAACCCTTTACGCCAGCTTCCTGTTAATTCTAGTGACTATGGTGAGATCAGGATTCATTTGAAAGAAATATTAGAAGAGCGCGATATTTCTCTGAATCAATTATCTTTCAGAGCTGAAATGCAGCGTACACAGTTAAGAAATTATAGAGATAATAAAATCCAGAGACTTGATATTGATATACTGAAACGTTTATGCTATGTCCTTGACTGCGATCTGCATGATCTGATCGAATATATTCCTGCTGAAGATTCTTCTGAAAAACAATAATATGTCAAATTTTGCAATATGTATTACGATATGTTTCGCATAGCATCATAAAAATTTATTCGAAATCATAACAATTCGAGAACATTCGATTTTCTTCTTCCTTGCAAAATCCATCAAAATCTTTTATAATAGAACTGTAAGTTCTTACAAGTATTATAGCTATATACCCTACAAAAGATAACTTGGTGCCTTACGTTTATATAATACCCTTATAAACAATACTTAAATAAATCATGCCTGTGCATGTGTCTCGGAAATATATTCACATATTTTGAACAAAACCATATGTCTCTTTTATTCATAGAGCGGCATAAAAATAATCTTACTATTATAAATGAACCTGAATTATTCACGGAACAGTATCTGAACAGATAACTGTGCCATGAATCTAAAAAGTGATCCATGCAGCCATAACATCACTCAATTAACCTGTTAAAAGGGTATAAAAT
>NZ_JBQHWS010000169.1:0-6075 GCF_052063845.1 Blautia sp. HCP3S3_D9 | reverse complement strand
GAGTTTCATGGATGGTTTTAGTGTAACAGTTACACTAAGACCAATTTGGGGAAAATGGCTTGTTTTCAAGCTTTTTAGCCATTTAGTGTAACTTTTATGAAAAGTTCAGATTCTGCCAAAAAATCCCTATTTTTCAAGGTTTTTTACAATCTATCATTTTTTGAGTGTTACTTTTTCAGGAAGTTAAGGATTACTGTTGATCAGTTTGTTAACGCCCGACGTTTCTATTTACGTGATTACACAGTCAAATTCTCTGTGGAAGACAGCAGTGCTAAATTTATCAAATCAGGAGGTCTTATATTTCCATTTAACTTTTTTACTGTCACGAATTATATATTGTCCTTAATGTATCTATTATTTTCTGTTTTTCACTCCCTCTTACACTCATAGGTTCTTCTTTCAGCCTTCTGTTTACTTTTACCAGAAGGTGCATAATCGGTATATTCACCCTCTCAAACCAATTTTTATGTATCTGTTCGACTTTATACTGGTATAAACGGGCCTGTTCAGATGTGCCGTATTCTTTAATATATAAATCTGTGAACGCTTTTAGATGGACAATTCGAAAATTGAATAAATTCTGCAGTCGCTCGTATGTCATATCCCCCGAATGCTTCACTGTGTCCTGAATCGTGGAGATTGTATATTGATTCATCAACGCCAGTGCTACAGAAACACCACAATCAACTATATCCATTTTTCCTGTCTTGATCCCCACATCTATGCCTTGGATTATTGCTGTGGAATCGCAAAGACATTCTTCTGTCATGTCAGTCTCATCAACCGCTTTTTTTATCATCGCTGCAGTGTCTGCATTTTTGTCAAGTACATAATTATATATCCTGTTTAAGAATCTTTTTTTAGACTGAATACCTTCTCTGTCATAATTCGGATTCTTATGAATAAAGAAATGGAAAAGCTCATGTGCTATCAAAAATGCCTGCTGAACAAATAAATAACTGGGTATATGGTCAGCTGCTCTTTCTCCCATATAATCTTGGATGACATGTTCGATATTATTCATATATTCTCCAGCAAAATGAATTGCAGCGCTCATCTTATGCCGGGTGAAGCATTCTTCTGACATAATTTTATAGAATAATGCCTCTACCTGCAGGGATTTATCTTCTTCAATAACAAATTGATTAAGAAGATGCATATATTCCAGTAAATAATGATCAAAAACTAAATAACATTGTCCATTGCTTTCCTGTAACATATAAGTCTTTTTTTTAATCGTATTAATAGAAATCAATGGAAAATTTTCTATGTTTAGAGCCTGAACAATATCGTTATAATATACTTCTGTCTCTTTATAGCTTAATTCTTGATCTCTTGTAATTGTTCCCTCAGTAATAATTCTTTTTATAAAATCTATTCTATTCATTTATTGAATGTAATTCCTCATCTACTATCTTCATAAATGCTTTCAAATTCTCTGGTTCTTTTATTAGCGCATCTAAATCACTACTCTTAACAATAATTTTTGTTTCTCCAGCAGAAGATACTGTCACCTCAAATTCATTTTTCGAATGATTATCCTGTTTTCTCTGCATTTCTATTTTGTCTTCTTTCATTTTTTTCTCTGTCAACTCATTCTGCTTTTTCTGAATACGGTACACAAGAATGGCCTCAATGATAGACACAATTGCAGGAATGGCCACTTGTAATATATTTGATAAATCAATTGTAACTTGGATAGACAATGACATATCAAATCCGTGTTCTGTCCGAATGAAAACATAATCCGGATACGTATTTTTCAGCTCACTAAAAATAGAAACTTCTTCATTTGTTATTTCACCAATATTTAGCATTTTCATTTTCAGATGCTGGAAACAAAAAATGAATCCGCATCTCCCTCCTCTCCAAATTTTTATATACATGTGCAAACTAATAATCTCAATTATCTTTTAAATTATACTTTAGATTTTTTGTCATGTGAATATAGTTTTACATATATTATCTGCGGTAATCCTTCAGAAAAACTTTTGAGCAAATACATTGGACAAGTCCATTTTCTTAAGACATCTCTTAAAATTATTCTCTTCTTTGAATTCATCCATATTTTGAAATTTCTCTCCAAATGCCCGGTTGATCGGTGTAATATACTGTTTTCCTATTTTTTCTGCCTTCTTCATATTGTCCAGGGCTTCTTGAAAGCCTTTGACATGAAGCGGTTCATCACTTTCGTAATCAAAAAAATGATAGATTCCAATCTTTCTGGTAACGGTCAATGACTTCGCATGCTTTAATGGATTTTTCCTTACCGGACAATCAATGGACACCTTGCATGCAGCTTTTTCAGTATTATTTATCGTATCCTGCAGCCATTTTAAGTACCACTGCTCTGTTTCTCCCTCAACACTGAAATAATATTTATTTGTTGGTTTTCTCTTTGCCATCCCTATCCCTCTTTTTCATCACATAAGATTTCTTCAAAGATCGGTGTAAAATCAATATCCTTTATTGCTCCATACTGACTGATGAAATACTTGCTCATATAGTCTTCATGCTTACGAACACCCTTATCACCTGTTGTGCCAAAATCAGATAATGCGTATAATACACTGTCATGGGTATCATCGTCACGCTCAACAAACTTAATCTCGTCTCTCCTAAAAAGGTTTGAATTCAAAAATATCGGATTATGAGTATTAAATATAAGCTGCGCATGATGAATATTTACATCATCATTATGAAATACATTGATAATACTCATCAATGCAATCGGATGAATAGATGCGTCAAATTCGTCCACCACCAGTGTTCCACCTGTTTGCATTGCTTTAATTACAAGTGGAAACATATTGATAAATCGAATCGTTCCATATGACTCAAAAATGTCTGCTGCAACCGCCGTAGTCTTTTTGTTTTTCATATTTTTAAATACAGAATATAATTTTGCATCCGGCTCGTCATCGCTCACGACATATCCCACTGCATTTGAATTGATTCCAAATAATTTTGCAGCTTCATCTGTTGTTTTTTCAACATAGATTGCTTTCTTTTTTGGATCTGCAAATCTTTTAATCAGTTGCATCGAATCCGCACGATAAATTACCATAAACTTATTCGTAAACCAATCAACAATCAGCTTTGTGAATTTAGGCGAAAAAATCAACTTAAAACCATTCGTTAAAAATAATTCTTCCTGATTCAAACTATTTTTTGCAATTTCATTTACACTTTCTGCATTCTGTTCTGTTATATCCGACAAATAATCTTTAATAACCTTTAAGTTTTCTATTTTCAAATCTTGCGTACGTTCAAATACTCTTTCTCCATTGACCTCCAACATTTCTGCAAGGATTTTTCTTTGATGCTCTTCCTCAAGAAAGGTTCCAAGATCGACCTCTAATTCATAGTGTATTTTAAATTTATGATTCTCTCCATCTTCCTCATAAAATTCTATTTCAAAGCATACCGGTTTTGATTCCATTTCATTATTATTTGGAATCAATTCTAATGCTGCTGCAGCTGGGTTTGGTGATGATTTTTCTTCAGAATTTCCGATATTTCCTCTCAAAACAATTGCCCGCAATACATCCATCGCACCAATAATATTAGTTTTTCCTGCCGCATTCGGTCCATAAATAACAGAAGAACTTAACCCCTTTATCTCTTTTCCTTTTATTTTTGTCTTCATAAGACTATAATCTAATCCCTTTTGTTTTGGCGCAGCTACCATTGAAAAGCTTGCCTCTTCTACAAAAGATTTATAATTTTTTGTTTTAAATTCAAGAAGCATTTTATTACCTCCATTCTGCTTATTTTTAACAAAATCACATTTATATTATAATCTTATTGTATGATAGAGTCAATTTTTTATTCTTATTTTGCGTTTTTTCTTCAAAATCATTTTTATCAAGTCAGGGAATCTTTATATCATAGATTCCCTGACTTTTACTGTGAACTTCCAGTTTTTTCCGCCTAAATCGAGGGTCGCTATATCTGTGACTCAAAATAACTCTATTTTTCCGTCTTTTCTCCATCTGATCCTGCATTTAAAAAGTTCATGATCTCCTCATATGACCGCCCACTTTTTACAACCGCTGACAGTATCTCTTCTTTTCTTATGGCATCCCTCTTGTCTAACAGTTCTTTCAGATTTGCTGTTGCCTGGTCATACTTTTTCTTCGCTGCGACCACATCAGCCTCTGCTTTTTCAATCTTTTCTTCCAATGCTTCCCTACTTGTTTTCCTTGTTCTTGCCATCCTTATTTTCTTTCCTTATTCTGCTTTTTTCAGTTCCTTACTCAGCTCTGATGCAAAGTATTTTATACTATTCGCATCCAGTCCAAAGGCTTTCAATATTACTTTCTGGTTCGCTGTTACTGCATGATCCAGACGGTATATATTGTCTAACTGACGTACCATTTCTATTTTTTCCAACTCTTTTATTGCCGCCGGTACAGTCATATAGTTCAATTTCTTATCCAGTTTTTTCATTTCTTCTTTTAGTTTTATATACATCTTGCAGCGCACTATCATGGCTACAAATTCAACAAATATCTTCGCTCTTGCTGATTCTTCTGAATACACCCGGATGCTCTTATTCCCCAGATATGATTTGTCTCCGCGGAATAGTTTCTCCGATACATCCCTGCTCTTGTACAGTTCGATTGCTTCCTTCGCACTCATCTTTTCCGATGTAACGATACAAAAATATCCTGCCAGATCCAGTTCTCTTTCTACCACACTGCACTGTTCTTCTGGTAGTATAAAAGCCTGGCTCTTTTCATCATAATGAAGGTTAAAATACTTCTCAAATCCAGGACCGAATTCCTTTACCTTATTCTGGTACTTTTTCAGATACTGCGTCATCTGGTTGATCCGATTTTCAATCTCTATCCGTTCTGCGCTTTCTTTGGAAATACTATGATACAGATGAAAATAACGCTCCTTTTTATCACTTGCATACAGTTTGTGCCGTATTGTCTTTCCGTAAACTCCATATTCATAGATATTGTTCACCCGCTTATTTTCAAATGTCCCTTTATTTTCCAGGATCAATTCATTCACAAGGGCAGACATCCCTTTCACCATGATAACAAAACTATACCCACATTTATCCATATATTGTATATTCTCGCAGCTGAAATATCCCCTGTCCAGAATGAATCCGATCTTCTTGTAACCATATCCGGATGCTTTATCCAGCATGAACTGAAGCTGGGAGATATCATTCAGACTGCCAGGATATTTTTCGTAAAATAACGGTTCTTGATTATGGGTGTCATACGCAACTGCATAATTAAATACCGGCTCTCCAACATCTACTTTCGGATGCCCAAATTCGACCATTTTTATATCTCCGGCCTGACAGTTTTTATTCGTTGAATCATAAGAAATATAGATCTTTTCGTGGTAATTCCGTGGCTCATTCCATGTATTCAGAAAGCCTGTACTCTGGTCATCTGTTACTGAATTCAGAAAATCTGATACGGTTGAATCACTGTATTGTTTCATCTTTTCCGTAAAAAGCGGATGGTTATATGTATAATCCGGATAATACTGTGCTGCATTATTTTCTGCTATGATTGAATAAACCGCCAGATCTAAAAACAGCCCTATATCACGCAATCTAAAATACTTTCCAAGGATATCGTTCAAGCTGCATTCTTCTATGATCTTACGCAGTACAAAGTATGCTCCTACCCTGAGACAGCTGCTTCTGGAAGTCCTGTTTTTGCTTTCCGGAAGCTCTGCATCGGGGAAATATTTCAGGAAATTTTGATTCGGTTTCATGAATTCCGGATCTGTATCTGACAGTTTTCCGATCGTTACTCTTTTGGGAAAAGTATACTTCCGGGATGGATCATAAACCCGGTCATACTCATACTCTATATATACAACATTTGACTTTTTTCTTCGTGTAATCTTGCCTTTTACGATTGGTACTTTCACTAAAAAATCCAGATACATAGCGCCCTCCTTTTAGGCGGCTATCCGCCTAAAATAATTGTACTATATTTGCTAACTTCCCATTTTTTTCCTACTCACACCCTGTTATTAGCTAAAACAAAAGGTTTTAAAGTTTTTTGCTAAGTAAACATACCTACTCATTTATCC
>NZ_JBQHWS010000168.1:0-6154 GCF_052063845.1 Blautia sp. HCP3S3_D9 | reverse complement strand
TTCTTTTTTTCCCTGTTTGCTTCCACAATAAGGACATCTGATGAGATTATCTAATATATCATTTCCACAATTGCTACACTTCTTCATCCTTATCTCCTTGTGTTTTTAGTATATAACTGCCTTAACAAAGGCAAAGCCTTCTGCCTTTCGACAGAAGGCTCCAGCCTCATCCATAGAAATCCGAAAATAAATATTCTCCGACTTTAATAAACTGTAAAATAATATCTTCGTGATTGAACAGCATCTCCAAGTGCATTGTAACCTGTCATTTGATAATAGTATTTTCCTGATCTGAGATGTGAGAAATATAAGGTAAACTGGTATTTAAAATTAGTCATGTTCGGGCTACCTTCTCTTCCTGCATATGTTCTATTTCCATCTAAATCATATACCTCCATGACCATTTTGGTAACTGGATAGGTAGATGCAACTGTACCGGATACTCTATATGTTGTTGAACGTCTGTACCATCCCTGCGGAGCATTATTATTCGTCACTTTTAATGTAAATGAAGGTTTGTTTACACGAATAAATCTCCATTTCTGGTTAATACCATAATTCAGAGAATACACTATTACATTATTTCCTAACTGTGTACTTCCTTTGCTGTTATCAAGATACTTACCATTTGCTCTATTTCTGAGATAATAATATCCATTATTGGCATATCTCATTTCCCACTGGGCATTATAAGAACTATATCCACTCCACTGATGAACATTATCATTCTCTTTTCTGTGCAGGTATAATCCTGAATGTACGGCTCTGATAGAATAATATCCATTTCCTCTGTACTGTACGTAGAAAATCTGATTCGTTGTCTGATTTTTCTGATATATTTCCAGATTTCCACCATTGCTTAAACTTGCATTATTGATATCCAATACACGTGAATAACTATTACCTGACTGGATCATATAATATCCATCACTGATTGGTCTGCCGGCTGCATAAATATTCTTACTGCCGGATAGTGTCATCAGAAGAAACATAACAAGCATACTAATGACTATCATTACTGTTTTTTTCATCTGGTTTTCTTTTGATTCTCTTTTATACATAGACTTTCTCCTCCTGTATTCCGGGAAGCTGAACTTCAGTCTCAGTCATTTCCCTTATTTTTATTATGTTTTTCTTATTTAGTAATCCTCCTTCCTGTTTGTATTAATCATACTGCAGTCTTTTGTCTCAGGCTTTGTTGCGCTTCGCAATTTTGCACATAGAATTTCGTTCATCAAGTAACTGCTGAAATTCCTGACATTTGCCTTTTACTGCTACAGCATCATTCGCTTTTACCGACTCTTTTATTTCGCCAAAAACACTGTATAATTCTGATTCTTTCTCAAATACATTTGCAGAACTGGTTGGATCACTGAAGCGTACAGCTTCCGATATTTTGTTTATATAGGAAGCTATTTCCCTGTCAGCTATATTTCTCTTTAATGTGGTTGTTTCTGCATAGAGTTTGCGCATGAATCCAACTTTTTCTTCATGTCTGATATCCTGTTCTTCCACATAGTTTCTGGTAGTTTCCGCAGCTATCAGTCCAATACCGGCCGCACCATATAAAACTACATAGACAATGACCGGAAGCCATAATGGGAAAATTAAAACAACGCCTGATATCAAAATGAATATAACCGCACATGCTGTTATTGCACCGAGATATCGTAAGCCTACGCTCATAATCGGCCATCCATAAACTTTGCTGGTAACATTTGTACCTTTTTTCATCGCAATTCCGGATATCGGTATCTGCGCTGCTATTGCTAACAAAACAGCAATATCCGAAATCCACACAACAGGTGTTTTATAAATTGGCAGTGCAAATACAATAACGTTAAAAACAACCATTAATATTCCACATATTGCCGGTATTTTCCATGACTGTTTCATCGACGTCACTCCTCTCTCTTCTTGCCACATTCCGGACAGAATTTTCCGGTTATGTTCTTTTCACCACAGGAACAATCCCAGGTTATTTGTTTTTCAGGACGTTTTGCTCCACATTCCGGGCAAAACTTTCCAGTGAGCCCCTTCTGACCACATGTACAATCCCATGTTTCCGCTTTTACAGGTTCCGGGCGTTTCGCTCCACACTCTGGGCAGAATTTCCCGGTAAGTCCTTTCTGACCACATATGCAGTCCCATGTTTCTGCATTTTCAGATATTGGCTGTGGCTTTTCTGTACCACATATATGGCAAAACTTTCCAGCAAGTCCTCTCTGACCACATTTCGGACAATCCCAGGCTCCTGTTATTCCATTATTAATGTTTTGTCCCATCTGGGAAGCTGTTTCTGTTATCGGCTGTATTGCTTCTTTTGTCATTCCAATGACTCCGCTCATTGCACCAAGACCGATACCAAGACTTGCAATATCTCCAATTCCACCGCTGCCTCCACCTGTCAGTCCGTTTTTCATAGCACCAACTCCAACCTGGCGGGCTGTCTCCTGCTGATATGTATATCCCTTCATTCTCATTTCTGCTGCTTCTGCCTCTGCTTTCATGCGATAAGCTTCGGCTTCCGCTTCTTTCTGAATCTTTAAGGCTGCGGCATCTCCCTGAGCTCCGATGATTTTCATCTGTGCTTCAGTCTGTGCCTCAATTGTCATTCGCTCTCTGGCTGCTTTTGCAGTTGCTTCTTTCACCTGCTCTTCTTTGACATTAAGGAATTGCTGAGAATACAGAGATTTCATTCTCATATAATCCTCATGCGCAGGATCATCCGGGTCATCTTCAGGAGTTACAAAACGTGTAATATAGAATTCCGGCATTGTTAAGCCGTACTCTTCCAATCCCACATTAATCTTCTCACCAAGTGCTTCTGACATTTTTTCTGTCTGAGCATCAATTTCAAGAATACTGATTGCTTCTTCTTTTATCACATTGGCAAGATAATTTTTTACTCTCGTTACGATCAGAGATCTGAAATATTTTTTAAATTCACCCGATTTTGAATCATAAGAATTTTTATGTCTGGCTTTTTCAAATTCTTCCCGACTTTCCAGATGCTGTTTTGCTTCAACAATTAGCCCGTTTGTAGTTCCGACGCTTTTCAGAAGCAGCCTTCTGGAATCTGTAACTTTAATATTAAATTCACCGCTTGCACCAACAGAAATATGCATTCCGGATGCCGGGTCAAACAGTCTGACTTTTGTATCAGTTCCCCATTTTACACCCATTATTGTTGCGGTATTAATAAAATATACTTCACAATGAAACGTTGCCTTTGCATCACCTGTCGGCATATGGTATATCTGATTCATTAAAGGAAGATTCTGAGTTTCCAGTGTATATCTTCCAGGTCCAAATAAATCCAGTGCTTCTCCGTCTTTAAAGAAAACGGCTTCCTGGCTTTCATGTACGATAAGCTGCGTCCCTGTGCTGAAGTCTTCTATCGGATGTTTCCATATAAGAGTGTTGTTGTCACCTTCATATTTCAGTTCGCTGATCAGCCCTTGCTTTGCATAGCGATCCTTTGCAATTTCTCTTTGAACATCTATATGGTTATCACATACAGGGCATGTATACTTCTCTGTTCCTTCTGTTACACTTAATCCAATTCCACATTCCGGACACTTAAATGAAACAACCCTGTTTTCCGCATTTGGCTCTATTTTCTTTTTGCACACCGGGCATACCGGAATACTTTTTCCCTGATCATAAACTACAGAATTTCCACAACTCGGACATATGGATGAGGTCATTCTTTCAGATTTTACATTGATCACATTTCCACAATTGCAGGTTACCTTATTCTGTACAAGTCCTCGAAGTCCGTTATATGCAGTCACATATTGATTGCATTTCGGACACATAATTGCAAATTTTCCCATTTCTAATCTCCAGTATCTTCAAGTATAATAATCATCTTTTCAAATTGAGCAGGCATATTATCCGTTCATTTTTACAGATATCTAAAATGACATTCTGTTTAATTCTTCCTGGATAGCTGTTCGTTTCATTACAGACAGTTTATCTGAAACTTCCTCAGAATTATCTTCCAGAGACTGCATCTGTCGTTCCATCCACTCAACATTTTTCTGTGTTTCCTCAATTTCTTTTTTATGATCATTCGTCATGTTCTGCGCATAACTAATTGCTTCCATAGATGCAGTAATTACCTCTTCTTTTGGTTTTCCCATACATCCTTCTGCGATTTTCTTTACAATCGGAATCACAAATTTATTCACAACAAATTTGTACAGAACAACTATCAGCACTACACAGAAAATCCCATTTGCAGTATCCCCATCTTTCCAAAATCCAATTGTCCATGGAAGAAGCCATAATAAGAACAATGCTATGACCACATAACCCGAAACTACTCCAATCGCTGATGCCTTGGCACTCTTAGCAAGAACTTCCTGATTTGCCTGAATATTCTGTATAAAGCCATTGATTTCATTCTGCAGATTCACTATATGCTGTCGTTCCTCCTGAACAGTTTTGGACAATGCATCTATTTTATTTTGTATGACATACTTTGCATATTCCTTATTTTCATGGATAATTTTCTGATTAAATGCTTTTAATTTTTTCTTTATCTGCGGTTCTCCATATTCCACGGCATGTCTGTAATCTGCTTCATCAGATAATGCATAAGTTTCTCTCTCCAGATCATCAATATCCGTTACGCCTCTTTTGATCATCAGTCTTCCGAGATATGCTCCCCCTGAATGTGGGTCAATATTCAGAACCTGATTAAATACATCATTTGCTTCTTTAAAATTCTTATCTTTCAGGCAGATATATCCTCTCTCGATCATACCTCCTGTACTGGCGTGTCCCATCCCGGAAGCTGCTGAAACAGGTGCTACTTTCTTCCTGTGGCTGGACATGATTTTACTGATACCATGAAGCAAATCCTGCTGAAATCCGATTTTTTCTGCATCCTGCGCCTGCAAATGACGTCCGTTGATTTCCTGCGGTATATCGTATGGATCCATTTTGGAGTATACTGGGATCAGAGTTTTCGTATTCTCTTCTTCATCCATCATAGCCAGATATCTCATCCATTCATTGCGTACCCAAGGCGCATTCATATGTTCGCGGCTGGTTCCAACAAGCAACATAATTTTAGCGCTTCTCAACGCAGAATAAATAATGGGCTCATAGTCTTCACCTAAACGATTTTCCAGTGTTATTCTTGAAAAGAATACTTTATATCCTTCTTTTGTCAGTCTGGAATAAATATCCTGTGCTATTACACTGTCTTCTGTTCGCTGACTCGTTCCTTCTTCAAGTTCTTTATAACTTATAAAAATATCAAAAGGTTCTTCTTTCTGTGCAAGCTGGAAGATTTTTTTCTGAATTTCAGCTATTTCTGCTGCTTCCTCTTCATGCTGTTTTCGTGCTGCCGGTTTTGCTTTCTGACATGCAAGCTGATAATCAGAATCATCAAAAATAGGTTTTGGTATTGTGCGGTGACATGTTGGAACCATTTTTTTAGTTTTCGGATCTTCTACGTATTCAATTCCATATCTGCATAACACCAGTCCCCAGTATGCTTCTGCTTCATTAGGGAATTCTTTTACCATGTTGTTGTAAACATCAGCGGCTCTGTCAAAAAGATTACTTTTACGATATTGATTTGCCCGGTTATAAAGTTCTGCTTTCCTTTCATTGTTCTCCAGCGGAACTGTCTGCCGACTGCCACAGTATTCGCATTCACAGAGACCATTCTCTTCATCAATGATCTGCAGATCTCCTTTGCACATTTTACATTTGTAGACCATGCTGCTCCCCCTTTGTGTCATATTTTCCTTAATAACTGCATATACTTTTGTAGTATTTATAATCTTATTCGTATTATTTTATAGTTTTATATATCTTACAAAAAGTATAAAGTTACTGCTCACTTTTTCAGAAATTTTCATGCAAATTACATAAGTGAACAGTTTTTTTAATTATAACCTACTATATAGTAAACAGCAAATTTTTAGCTTGATTCAAATCAAGTCATTACATGTTATATTTTGTTCAATCCTATACTTTTAATATCTCAATATAAGTCAGTAAATGTCATATAATGTCGAAAAAAGCATTCTGGTGATATGTCAAGAGAAATTTAAAATAGTTTTTGATATGTTTTTCCTAAAAAAGGGCGCACTTCACCGTCGCTCATTAATCATCTTTTTGAAAAATGAGC
>NZ_JBQHWS010000167.1:0-6168 GCF_052063845.1 Blautia sp. HCP3S3_D9 | reverse complement strand
ACATTAGAAGTAGCAAGCATTGCAACAACAAGTGACATACTTAATGTCTTTTTTGCCATGCCCTTCTTTGTGTTTTTAATCTTTGTCATGATTATAGTTCCCCTTTGGGTGGTGTATAGGTTATTTTTATGGTTGATTTTACATCTGGAATAATTCTTAGAGTAGCAGAACGCACGTAATATTTGATTTATAATTATTTTTTTATGATGATTTATATCAAAATAAATAGTTATAACAAAAATAATTGTTCTCAGCATGCAAAAAAGCTTTCAAAAGTATCGAAAAGATACAATTGAAAGCTTTACTCCTGATTGGTGAAATTAAATTTTTTCGTTTATTATGTATAGCCCTAATAAGGGGACATTTCACGCGGTAAGATCCATTCCTATAGATTCTGCAATTTCTTTTAATTTATCTGTGGAAAATCCAGTATATTTTTCAATTTTATCAAGTGGTTCTTTATCTTTGAGCATCATCTCTGCAAGGGAAAGATTTTTCTTTTCTACACCCTGTTCGATACCTTGCTCGATACCCTGTTCCATACCCCGTTCGATACCCTGCTCAACAAGTGCTTTCCCCAGATTACACATATCCTGCACCTCACTTTCGAATTCTTCTGTCATGGCGATGCCAAAATCTTCCTGAAGACGTTTTTTCTTTGCTTCAGAGGATTTGGAAAGAGAAAAAAGTGTATTCAGCAGATCAAGGATCTCCAGATCACTTTCTTTGTCTGCGTCGCCTAAATTTACTATAACAACTTCCATAAGGTCATAATTGCCAGGAGTTTCATAAGGTTTTCCTAATATCGTATCCTGTACAGTATGATATCTGAAAATTCCATTCCTGCGTTTTTTTGCCGGATCCGGGCAGATCCAGATACTATAGACTTTCTGGAGTTTTTCGTAATGTTCACCGGTAAAAACAGTGCCATACTGTTCGGAAATCATTCTTGCACAATAATAAAATCCTCTTGTAACTAATGGATATCCTGGTGTGTCATTTAACTGGATTTCCAGATTGATGATCATCTGTATCGGCTCTCCATTGTTTGGAATATAAGCCTTAAAGCGAATATCATAATATACAGTCTGATCTTTAATGGCATTAGCCTCAGAATTGAGGCAGTCTATTCGTTCGTTTCCATCTAATAATCCGTTGAGGTCGGGCTGATCCTGATGTACTGCTCGAGCGGAAATTTCGATATCTCCATTCAGGCAATTATCACAGATAAATCTGACACTATATTGGGAAAATTCTTTTGTACAGGATTTGAGAATCCAGGCAATGACCGCCTTATAGGTTAATAGTTTCTTGGCACATTCATCATATCTTGCACGATCTGTAGCAAGGTCTATCGTCTGTGCCAGATTTGTTTGACGTACTATGGATATCACCTCCTGCTACATATTTTTGTACTTATATTTTATCAGAGCTACTGTATGATTACCAGAAAAACTTTTCGACAAGTTTTCGTTTAAAAACCTATGCATCAGATATGGAATGCTTTATACCTTTGATGGAAAAGTTCAATAACATTTATGGGCATTATCCGAAGTATCCAGTTGCTGATGCTGGATATGGTTCTTATAATAATTATCTTTACTGCGAAGAACACGACATGGAAAAATACATGAAATTTACCATGTACAAAAAAGAAACGACCGACAAAAAATAACACGAGAATCCGTATCGTACTGTAAACTTTACAGAAGATGAAGCAGGGAATCTCGTATTATTTAACAGCCACCTTTTACAGGTTTGATTATGGGCGAAATATTTCCTGCCGTTCTATTTTACAGGTATGTTTCTTATTTGATAGTATTTCAACTTTACACTGATGCTCTTTTGTTTTCTTATCGTAGCTGATTCCAACTCCCAGGATCTCGCCGGTATATTTACGGTTTTCCCCTAATTTCCCCTGAAAACGCAGAAGATAATCCTTTTCTTTGATCTGTTGTATAGCTTCTTCCGGAGAGTGATCTGCTTTTAATTCAAGAATAATACAGGGTTCTGAAGCATTCCATGGATAAAAAATAAAATCAACGAATCCTTTTCCTGCTTTATCTTCACGTTCGATCCTGTATTTATTTCGTGCTGACAGATATACCAGATTGACAATAGCAGAAAGTTCTATTTCGCTGTTATACGAAAAGATAGGTGATTCTGTGTTGTGGGCATATTGAAGAATGTCTGCCATCTTTTGCGCATCGCCTGATAATGTAGCCTTAAGCATCTGGTCTGAAACCCGGGCTAACTGATATACATATCCAAGACTTTTTTCAGTCTGTAGCAGTTCTTCATACTTAAGCATCAATTCTTTATTCGGAATGAATACTTTTCCATTAATAAATGTAAGCAGACCATAGACAACCATCGCAGAATAAATCTGATTCCGACTTTTCAACTCCATGGCAGAAGCAGCGAATTCATCTATTCTGGCATCTACGCCTTCGCCTGAAACCATCAATGCCAGATCATCTTTGATCTGATCAATATCATTACGGATATAATAAAAAATTTCGTCATAAGGTCCTGAACTGGTCCAGTAATTAGAGAGCTGGTTGAAACGCAAAGCCATTACTACAGACCTCGGGTTATACAGACGCATGCCGGAAGCAGTGAAATATCCGTCATACCATTCCTGCAGTCCCTGACGTGATACCTGCGGATTTTTACATATCTGCAGATATTTTTCATACAGGATATCAACTTCTTCGTCCGTAAAGCCAAAATATTCTCCAAATGCTTCCATAGAAGTCATTTTAAATTCCATAAACATATTCAGTTCAGAACCACTGGAATATTTAGAGATAGGAAGAATGCCGGTAATGTATGCCAATGCCACGTAATCCTGGTCTTTCAGCAGGGTTTTGAGAAAAAGGATATACTCAGCTTTGTCTGTTTCGGTGATAAAAGGCATATGAAAAACAGCATCCCATTCATCCATGATAAAAATAAACTGCTGGTCTGATCGGTCTGAAATAGCAGAAAACATATCCCATACCGCTGCTTCAAAGTTTAATTTATACTCAGGATATGCATTTTTTAGATCGCTTTTTAATCCTGTAATAATCCGGTTTATATATTGCTGGTAAGATGTACAATTTTCAGGAAGTCTGCTGAAATCAATATAAATGATATCATATTGATTTAAATATTTCTGATACTTTGCAGATCCTGCAATTTTTAGATGGTCAAATATCTGTGAAGAATCCCAGCCTTTACCCAGAAAAGCTCCCAGCATATTTGCCATAATTGTTTTCCCGAATCTGCGAGGCCTTGTGATACATATATACTGCGTTTCTTCTTCTATACATCCCAATACATCATTCAGGATACAGGTCTTATCAACAAAATATGTGGTTTCTGATATTTTTTTATATCTTTTGTAAGGAAGAGGAGTATTTAAAAACATTGCCATATTGTTCACCGCCTTTCAGAATTCTTTTCTTTATTGAAATATTATAACATCCTTACGAAGTACTTGCCAGACCAAAGATTTCGACAAAGAAAGACCCCGGTCGCAATGACCGGAGCCTTCTTTTTTAGGAATCTGTATTATTTACCCAAATGGATTATTTCACTTTTGCAGTTTCGCAGAAATGGTTGAAAAGACTGACCGTCTGTATCCGGTGGTAAGTCTGTGCGTATACTATGGAGAAAGCGAATGGGATGGTCCCTTTTCATTGAAGGATATGCTTAAAATCCCTGAAAAGCTGCAGCCTTTGGTATCTGATTATCGGATGAACCTGATCCAGATAAGGTCAAGCGAATCCCTGTGTTTCAGGAATCCTGATATAAATACGGTATTTGATGTGAGCAGGTCTATCTATGCACGGGACTATACGAAGAAGATCCGGGAAGTATTCTTGAAGGCAGACAAAAAGGCATTCTTGAAGGCAGACAGGAGGGCATTATTGAGGGTATCCGTGCAACTGTAAGAACCTGCAGAAATTTTAATATCAGTGAAGAAGATACGGTCAGAAATATCATGAATGAATTTTTCCTGTCACAGGAAAAAGCTGCCAGTTATGTAAAAAAATTCTGGTAAAAAGAGAGTCTCCAGCTGAAATGACTGGAGACTTATTTAATGACAAAATTATATCCTTTTGTCAGGCAACTTTAAAGTGATTACTACTGTATGGATTAATTTTGGAATTCGTGGTACCGTTATTTGTGAGAATACTACGCTATGAACAGTTCTGGTTTATCTATAAAAATTTTCAGAATCCAGAATTTTGTTTTGATAAAATTTCTATCTTGCACTGGTGTGTTTTGGTTTCTTTATCATAACTGATTCCAACTCCCAGAATTTTTCCAGTATATTTACCGTTTTCTCCTAATTTTCCCTGGAAGCGGAGAATATAATCTTTGTCCTTGATTTGCTGTATTGCTTCTTCCGGGGAGCTATCTACTTTTAACTCAAGAATGATGCAGGGTTCCTCAACATTCCATGGATAAAAAATAAAATCAACATATCCCTTTCCAGCTTTGTCCTCACGTTCAATCCGGTATTTATTTCGTGCAGACAAATATACCAGATTAACAATAGCAGAAAGTTCTATTTCATTGTTATATGAGAGGATTGGAGATTCCGTATTGTGGGCATATTGAAGAATATCTGTCATTTTTTGAGTATTACCTGATAAGGTAGCTTCAAGCATCTGGTCAGAAATCTGGGCCAGTTGATATACATAGCCAAGACTTTTTTCATTTTGCAAAAGTTCTTCATATTTGAGCATCAGTTCTCTGTTTGGAATAAAGACTTTTCCTTTGTTAAAAGTAAGAAGACCATATACGACCATGGCAGAGTAAATCTGATCTTTACTTTTTAGTTTCATGGCAGATGCGGCGAATTCATCTACTTTCGCTTTGATACCTTCGCCTGAAACCATTAATGCCAGGTCATTTTTGATCTGAGCAATATCATTCTGAATATAGTAAAAAATTTCATCGTAAGGTCCGGAACTGGTCCAGTAATTGGAGATTTGATTAAAACGCAATGCCATTACAACAGACCTTGGATTATACAAACGTTTACCAGAAACAGTAAAATATCCGTCATACCATTCTTGCAAGCCTTTGCGTGATACCTGTGGATTTTTACATAAATGCCGATATTTCTCATAAAGATTATCAACTTCTTCATCTGTGAATCCAAAGTATTCCCCAAATACTTCCATAGAAGTCATTTTAAACTCCATAAACATGTTCAGCTCAGAACCGCTGGAATATTTGGAAATAGGCAGGATACCAGTCATATATGACATAGCAACATATGCATGGTCTTTCAGTAGATTACTCAGAAAAAGAAGAAACTTTTTCTTATCATCTTCTGTAATGAAATCTCTGTGAAAGATATTATCCCATTCATCCATTATAAATATGAATTGCTGGCCATCATAATCATCAAAAATCTGATCTAATATATCCCAGAGAGAATCTTCTATATCAATTTCTGAATCAGGAAATGTTTTAATAAGATCCTTTTTCAGCTTCTTTTCTATTCTGGAAATATACATAGAATATGAACTGCACTCATTGGGCATTTTGCTGAAGTCAATATAAATGACATCATATTTATTGATATGATGCTGATAAGAAGCAGAACAGGAGATTTTTAAAGAATCAAAAGTCTCATGAGAATTTATTCCTTTTCCGAAAAAAGCTCCGATCATATTTGCCATTACAGTTTTTCCAAATCTTCGTGGTCTGGTAATGCAGACATGTTTATTTCCCTGTTCGACAAAAGGAAACAATTTTTCCAGCAGTTGTGATTTATCTACAAAGTAAGGGCTGTCGACTTCACTTTTGTATAAAAAATATGGTGCAGCACTGTTTAAATAAAATCCCATACCTGACCTCCTCGAAAGAATTAGATGTCTATATCTGTACATTTAATTGATTTGTAAAGTTCTTGTAGATGAACATATTATAGCATTCTTCTTATCCCCTTGCCAGACCAAAGATTTCGACAAAGAAAGACCCCGGTCGCAATGACCGGAGCCTTCTTTTTTAGGAATCTGTATTATTTACCCAAATGGATTATTTCACAGTAGCCTTTTTCAGGTTTGACCATGGGCTGAAGACTTTCTTTCCGTCTTCGGAGGTTCTGTTGAATGCATGCATTCCTACAGTCCATGTTCCCTTTGGTACGTTCTTGAATGT
>NZ_JBQHWS010000166.1:0-6217 GCF_052063845.1 Blautia sp. HCP3S3_D9 | reverse complement strand
ATATTGCTTTCCATATTTATATGCTATAATACCAATTAAAAGAAATAATAATCTGGCAAGAGCCAAAACTGAAAGCCCTCGGAGTGGCAAGTTCCTTGGGCTTTTCTCATTTTACAAGTTTATTATATTTCAGAAAGAAAGACCAGAATATTCACCCTGGCCTTGCTCCTATTACATATTTGTATTAGAATTTTACAAATTTTGTATTAGCATAAATGCTACTTGCTTTTATCAGCTTCTGATATGTGCTGTAAGATTTCTTCGGCAATTTCAGAGTTACTGACTTATTAACTGCAAGTCCTTTCTTTCCAACATATTCCAGAGTAGAACCATTAATCTTCAGAGTCTTGATGGATGTACACTGGTAAAATGCTTTAGCTCCAAGCTTTCTTATGCTTGATGATAATGTCACATTCTCAAGATTCGGGCACTGAGTAAATGCACAAGTATTAATTACAGCTACTCTCTTTCCGAACTTAACAGTTTCCAGACTTGAGCACTGATAGAATGCGTATTTTCCAACATTTGCAACGTTATTACCAATAGTTACTTTTACAATATCTTCATTTCTGTAGAATGCTTTATCCTGAACGGCAGTTACTTTGTAAACTTTTCCGCTGATCTACATCATAGTCTGGAAGATCCGTAACTTCCTCCGTTACTATTTCATTTGCTTCAATCTGTAAATTATCATCTGTTAAATTTATTGTCGGCACATTGTCTCCTCGTCTTACCCATTTAATATAACATTTTCCACCACTTCTGACAGTAAGCTATCTCAAATAGTCCATTCAACAACGGCAAATCTTTAAATAGAAAAAGGATCACAAACAGTCTTTGTTTTTGACTACTTGTAATCCTTTATTTTTAGCAATAAAAAAAGCTGATGACGGGAATTGAACCCGTGACCCCTTCCTTACCAAGGAAGTGCTCTACCTCTGAGCCACATCAGCATCGTGTCGGACTTGCCGCTCACATTTGGATATGTTACCAGAACTTGTTCGTGTTGTCAATCCCTATTTTTTAACTTTTTCATTTTGTAGAAAATTTTTTACAGAAAATATATTCTGATGATTTTATTTTTGTAGTTGTTCCAGTTGTTCTTTGATCTTGGTGCGGATGCGTTGGAGGGCGTTGTCTATGGATTTGGGTGTTTTTCCCATGATCCGGGCAATCTCTCCGTAGCCGTTTCCTGCAAGATAGTATTCGAGAACCTGATTTTCCATTGGACTTAGGGTGGTGGTGATCTCCTGTTCCAAGCTCTGAACGTTTTCCTGGTCGATGATAATCGACTCGGGATTCTCTACCCAAGTGTCGCCAAGGTGTTCTTCGTTCTCCCCGTCCTGTTCACTGAGGGAGATGTAAGAATTCAGCGGCTGGTGTTTCTGTCTGTTGGAGCTCTGGATGGCGTTATATATCTGTCTGTCCACACATATGCCTGCAAAAGTCTGAAATGCCGCATCCCTGTCTGGCTGGTAGTCTCGGACTGCTTTGAACAGTCCGATCATACCTTCCTGTATCAGGTCATCATCCTCCCCGCCTATCAGGAACATGGTCCTTGCTTTCTTGCGGACCACGTTCTTGTATTTCTCCATAAGATAATCGAGAATTTCTGATTCCCCGTTTTTGAAACGAGAAATCAATTCTTCATCTTTAATTCCGTCATACTGTTTCATTAATTCGAACCTTCCGTTTTTCTGAAAATCTCTCTATCATTTAAGTTTATCCTGAAACACACTGCGTATGTGTTATAACAAACTGCAATCTACAAGAAATTTTTCGCCCAGAGGACTTCTTATAGCATAACAATATTGTGGAATAATTTCCTACTGCAAAAACAAATTTATTTCTTCTGCAGTCTCTGACGTACGATCTCGTAACCAAGTACGCCAGCTGCTACTGATGCGTTAAGGGAGTCGATGTCTCCTTTCATAGGAATGGATGCCACGAAATCGCATTTCTCACGGATCAGTCTGCTTACGCCTTCGCCTTCATTGCCGATTACTACACCAATCGGGCCTGTGAGGTTGAGGTTGTACATGGTTTCGCCTCCCATATCTGCGCATACAAACCACATGCCCTGTTCTTTCAGTTCATCGATGGTATGTCCTAAATTAGTAACCTTTGCAACAGGTGTATAGTTTAATGCACCAGCAGAAGTCTTGGCAACTGTGGAAGTCAGACCTACTGCTCTTCTCTTCGGAATGATCACGCCGTGTGCTCCTGCGAGGTTTGCTGTACGGATGATGGCACCGAGATTGTGAGGATCTTCGATATTATCCAGGATAAAGATAAATGGATCTTCCCCTTTTTCCTTTGCTTTCGCAAGGATGTCCTCTACGCTTGCGTATTCATAGGCTGCCACCTGAGCGATCACACCCTGGTGTGCACCTGTCTCGCTTAACTGATCCAGACGTTCTTTTGCCACATAGTTAATGATTGTATCTTTTTTTCTTGCCTCTCTGGCAATGGTGCGGACCGGGCCGTCCTGGCATCCGTCCAGGATAAACAGCTTATCTACACATTTGCCGGAACGAAAGGCTTCCAGGACTGCGTTGCGTCCTTCTATCTGTTCACTCATATCTGATCCTCTCCGATTCCTGCACGGACCAGTTCTATGATCCTGCTGAAATCATCTTTTAAATATAAATAGCCCATCAGAGCCTCAAATCCTGTTGCTCTGCGGTAATCTGCCATGGTTGCATGCTTTGCCATTGTCGGAGAATGGGCGTTTCTTCCTCTTCTGTAAACGCTGTGTTCTTCCTCTGTGAGCATCGGCTCGATCACTTCCATCATGGAAGACTGGGTTCCTGCCTTGACCAGGCTGCTGGCTTTTCTGTGAAGCTGATTGACCGGGCAGTTGCCTTTTTTTACAAGAATTGTGCGGATCACCAGTTCGTAGACTCCGTCGCCAATATACGCCAATGTCAGTGGAGAATAGGTTCGCAAATCTTTATCTTCCAAATGAAACGTCTGATTAAGTAAACCTTTCAGACCACTTAAATTTACTTCTTCAGAAAATCTTTTGTCTGTATTTTCGTCTGAATGATCCGTAAGTCCTGTCAGTTCTGCCTCAACAGTATTATTCACTTCATTAAGTTCATTGGTTTCACTCATATCATTTAAGCTCGTTTCCATTTTACTCCTTCACGGGTATCCTTAAGGATAATTCCCTTTGCCAGAAGTTCGTCTCTGATCTCATCGGCTCTTGCGAAGTTCTTTGCTTTTCTTGCTTCCTGGCGTTCTGCGATGAGGTCTTCGATTTCTTTGTCGAGGATTTCTTCTTTCTTCTCAGCTTTCAGGCCAAGTACGTCGCATAATTTCACCATTGTATCAAGAAGTGCGCCGGTGAATTCCGCGGAGCTTTCCTCAGATACATTTGTGTTCGCAAATTTAACCAGTTCAAAAATTGCTGCCAGTGCATCAGCTGTGTTGAAATCATCATCCATGGCTTCTTCGAATTTCTTTACAAATTCCTGTGACTGTACAAGCAGTTCTTTCTCTGCATCTGTTGCAGTTTCTGTCTGTGCGGCTGCTTTTCTGTCTTTTAAGTTTGCGGCAGCATCTGTGATACGTTCTAATGCGTTCTTTGCAGCTTCCATCAGGTCTGCGCTGAAGTTCAACGGACTTCTGTAATGTGCATTCAGCATGAAGAAACGAAGTACCTGCAGATCATACTGTTCGCTGATCTCACGGACAGTACGGAAGTTTCCAAGAGACTTGGACATTTTTCTGTTATCGATATTTAAGAATGCATTGTGCATCCAGTATTTTGCAAAGATTTTGTCGTTGCAGCATTCACTCTGTGCAATTTCATTCTCATGATGAGGGAAAATCAGATCCTCACCACCTGCGTGGATATCAATCTCATCGCCAAGATATTTCTTAGCCATAACCGAGCACTCAATATGCCATCCCGGACGTCCGTCGCACCATGGTGACGGCCATGACGGTTCGCCTTCTTTCTTCGGTTTCCAGAGTACGAAATCAAGCGGATCTTCTTTCTGGTCTTCACCGGATACCTGCAGAGAACGGAAGCCGGACTGCAGATCATCCAGATTCTTGTGAGAAAGTTTGCCATATTCTTTGAACTTCTTAACTCTGAAATATACAGTACCATCTGCTGCCGGATAAGCATAACCTTTATCAACCAGAGTCTGGATCATATTGATCATTCCATCGATTTCCTGTGTGGCCTGCGGATTAGTCGTAGCAGGTTTTACGTTCATGCCATCCATGTCTTTTTTGCACTCTGCAATATAACGTTCGGAAATCTCCTGTGCACTTACGCCTTCTTCGATGGCTTTCTTGATGATCTTATCATCTACGTCTGTGAAGTTGGATACATAGTTTACTTCATAGCCTTTATATTCCATATAACGGCGTACCGTATCAAAGATGATCATCGGACGTGCATTTCCGATATGGATCAAGTTGTATACAGTCGGACCGCAGACATACATACGAACCTTTCCCTCTTCAAGAGGTACGAATTCTTCTTTTCTACGTGTCAGTGTGTTAAAAAGCTTCATGTTTTATTCCTCCAGTTTTCTCTATTGTTTCATTATTTCATAGAGTTTTTATATAAAAGTCAGGTCAAATCTTCTGCAATCTGGCAAACATCTGGCTGCCAGATACAAAGTGAACAGTAACTCTATTTTACTTCATTAAGAAGACAGATTGCCTGAGACGCGATTCCTTCTTCTCTTCCTGTAAATCCCAGCTTCTCCTCTGTAGTTGCTTTGATATTCAGCTGAGATTCATCGATTCCCATTGCTTTCGCCATATTGGTTCTCATCTGTGGAATGTGAGGTGCCATCTTTGGTTTCTGCGCAATGATCGTTGCATCTATATTTCCAATCTCATAATGATGCTCTCTCAAAAGTTTCGTTACATGCTCCAGCAGCAGAATGCTGGAAATCCCTTTATATGCAGGGTCTGTATCCGGGAAATGTTTCCCGATATCTCCCAGCGCGGCAGCTCCCAGAAGTGCATCCATTACTGCATGGATCAGCACATCCGCATCTGAATGTCCAAGGAGACCTTTTTCCCAGTCAATCTTTACGCCGCCCAGGATCAGATCTCTGTCTTCGGTTAGTCTGTGTACATCATATCCCATTCCAACACGCATAATCATTCTCCTCTGATTTCCAGCATCTTGCTGATTCTTAATAAGCTTAATCGTCTCCTTGTATAAGGAGCAAGTCTGAGGCTTGGTAAAACGGCCGCTTCATCAAGTCCGATATCGTAAACAGTTTTTGCACATCCGGCTTTCTCCAGCATATGGAACATATCCTGCTCATTCGGAAGTTCGTCGATGATCTCCGCAATTCCATCCAGACATTCCTCCAGATGCTGCGGGGAAATCGTTTTCAGAAGTTCCGGCTCGTTTTCTTTTGTGATTTCTTCCAGAAGCCCTTTCTTTCCAAAGGTTTCTTTCAGAAGTTCCTCGTCTTCATTCTCATACGGTTTCGCGTGACATCTTCCCTGTGTGATGGCTGTGGCAATACGCTTGTATTCTTCCAGTACAAGGAGTGCTGCTACAGAAACTTTCTCACCATGAAGTGCATCCAGCGGACCATTGATCACTTCCATATCCCATAAATGTGTGACATGGTGCTCTGCGCAGGACGCAGGTCTGGAATTGCCGATCATCTGCATGGCAAGTCCGGAAAGGATCAGGGCGTACATAAGCTGTTCACACTCATCTTCCTCTCCCTCTGTAATATCCTGAATCGAAGATTTTACAGTTTTTAACGCTTTCTCTTCCAATTTTACAGTTTCGCGGCAGAAATATTCTCCGGTGACCAGGTTGGCGATCTTCCAGTCTGCAAGGCAGATATATTTTCCCATCAGGTCTGAAATTCCGGCTGCCGTAAGGCGCTGCGGTGCTTTTGAGAAAATGTCCGTGTCTGCATATACGCAGATCGGAGCTACTGACGGTACCGTCTTCTTCACTCCGTCCCAGGTCATTGCTGCTACTGTTGTTACAAATCCATCTCCACTTGCTGCGGTAGGCACTGAAATGAAAGGTACTTTATAGTTGTGTGCAATATAGCGGCTGATATCATGGATCGTACCTGCTCCTACTGCAAGGATCAGGTCAATATCCTCTTCCATGTTATTCTCCACAATTTTTACTGCATGCCGGTCTGCCTGAAGTCCCTCTGCATCCAGGACCAATACCTGGCATCTGTCATTGATATCCTCCATGAGT
>NZ_JBQHWS010000165.1:0-6264 GCF_052063845.1 Blautia sp. HCP3S3_D9 | reverse complement strand
GATTTTATACCCTTTTAACAGGTTAATTGAGTGATGTTATGGCTGCATGGATCACTTTTTAGATTCATGGCACAGTTATCTGTTCAGATACTGTTCCGTGAATAATTCAGGCTGAATTAAGTATATTTATTAGTTCAATTGATAAGAACAATAAGCAATAGAATTGTCTGCATCAGGAAAGAGTTTTTTAGAAAAATTGCAGAACGGATATTCGTTTATGAGCGAGCAGTATATTTATTAGTTATATAGTATTGAAAACTATATAAAATAGTTTTTCTTGACAAAAATAAATATTATGATATACTTTGAATATCAAAATATTTAATAGACAAATAAATAACAGGAGAAGAATCATAATGAATAATTTCAAAATAGGAGATAAAATCACAAGAGTTCCACTGATCCAGGGCGGAATGGGAGTTGGCATCAGTCTTGGCAGGCTTGCCGGTTCTGTTGCGAAGGCAGGTGGAGTTGGGATTATTTCTACTGCACAGATCGGCTACAGAGAAGAAGACTTCGACAGAAACCCGGCAGCAGCGAACGAACGCGCTATTGCCAGTGAAATGAAAAAAGCCCGTGGGATTTCCAGGGATGGGATCATAGGTTACAACATTATGGTAGCATTAAAAGAATACGCCGCCCACGTAAAAGCAGCAGTAAAAGCAGGCGCAGACATCATCATCTCCGGTGCCGGACTTCCCACAGAACTTCCGGACCTGGTAAAAGGCAGCCAGACGAAGATTGCACCCATCGTATCCACAGACAAATCTGCAAAAGTAATCCTGAAATACTGGGAACGAAAATACAAAAGAACCGCAGATCTGGTAGTGATCGAAGGCCCTCAGGCAGGTGGACATCTCGGTTTTCATAAAGAAGAACTGGAGAAATATACCGAAGAATCTTATAGCGAAGAACTAAAGAAAGTTATCACAACAGTAAAATCATATGCAAAGAAATATCAGACCGAAATCCCTGTAATCGTAGCTGGTGGTATTTACAATCGGGAAGATGTACGAAAAGTAGATGCCCTCGGTGCTGACGGCATTCAGGTAGCTACCCGCTTTATCACAACCGAGGAATGTGATGCCGATATCCGTTATAAAGAAGCTCACTTAAAAGCAAAAGAATCCGATATTGCCATCGTAAAAAGCCCGGTAGGAATGCCGGGCCGTGCCATCATGAACAAATTTATGACTCGCGTCATGAACGGAGAACAGATCCCCCACAGCCCCTGCCACGGATGCCTCGTAAAATGCAGTCCAAAAGAAATTCCTTACTGCATCACTGATGGACTTATCAACGCAGTAAAAGGAAACATAGACGACGGCCTACTCTTCTGCAGCGCAAAAGCATGGAAAGCAGATCATTTGCAGACGGTCCCGGAAGTGATTAATGACTTGTTTTGAGGATTGCTTCATGTTAAACTGAGGTTAATACAAGAACAGAAATGATTTATTTGAAGGTTTATCCATCTGGAAAAGGGAAGAATATCATGAAGAGAATCCACGAAGCCTGGCAATGCCATATTCATTTGTCTGCAATGGATTCTTCCACAAATTTTTTGCAGAAGGCAAAGGCGCAGTTTCCGGTTCGGAATATTACACAGAAGGAAACCTGAAGAATGCAGAACGTCTTCACGAACTGATGGAAGAGTACGAGATCTCTGTCACACAGGCAGTTCTTGGAGATCTTACCTGTCAGAAATTCCCTTGTCTGCCGTTATACGGCCCAAGAAATATTGCAGATCTGAAAGAAGCTATGGAAACATTTAGAATTCCATTCAGACTCGAAGACTATCCACAGAAATAGAATGGAAAAACGCTTATTTATAAGAAAATGCCGGAAAATGGTATAAATTCTCAATAAAAAACAGTGGAAGAACAGATGCCAGAAAAAGTTTAATTTTATAGAAGAATATAGCTTAAGGGGCGAACGTTTCGATAGGACACCTCCTAAGTAGACAAGGTAAAAAATCAAAATCTACTTAGAAGGTATCCTATCAGTTAATGTTCGTCCCTTATTATAGGTTGTTATTTAATTCTGAATTTCAGCAAGTGCCTTTTTAAACTGAACCGCAAATAATGCGGATGTAAAGAGTACCGCAATAATATCAGCGATCGGTTCTGCCATATATACACCAGTAGTTGGATCAGATACCATATGTGGCATAATATAAATAAGCGGGATCAGCAGTACGAATTTACGGACAACTGCAACAATAATAGAATTTACCGCTTTTCCAAGGGAAGTAAATGTCATCTGGCAGGCAATCTGGATACCGAACAGGAACAGACCGCCAAGATAGATTTTCAGCATTGGTGCAGTAAATCCGATAAGATTTGTATCTGCAGTAAAAATGCTTACGAACACTCTCGGAATAAGCTGTACAGCAGCCCAGAGAATTGCAGAATATGACAGACAGACAATCAGAAGTAAACGGAAAGTTTTCTTTACTCTGTCTGCATTTTTTGCTCCATAATTGTAGCTGGAAATTGGCTGTGCTCCCTGCGCAATTCCCTGAAGCGGAAGCATGGCAAACTGCATAACACTGGTCAAAATGGTCATGGCTCCAACTGCAATATCTCCTCCGTAACGGAGCAGGGAAGAATTAAAGCAGACAGATACAACGCTTTCACTTGCCTGCATAATGAAAGCAGCAAGGCCAAGTGCGACACATGGAAGAATTACCTTTGGTATCAGACGCATATATTTCTTTCGGAGATGAAGCTGAGTCTTTTTACTGCAGAGAAACAGAACTACCCAGATTGTAGAAATTGCCTGAGAAATAATAGTTGCCAGCGCTGCACCTTTTACTCCCATATGAAGAGCAAAGATAAAGATGGGGTCTAACGTAATATTGCAGACAGCACCGATCAGGACAGACACCATGGAAATGGTTGTAAATCCCTGCGCAGTGATAAATGCGTTCATACCAAGAGTTAACTGTACAAACAGAGTACCGAAAGCATAGATATTCATGTAATCTACGGCATAACTGATCGTGTTTTCACTGGCACCGAAAGTCAGTAATAAATCTTTTCCCCAGATCAGCAGGATGGCTGTCAGAATAACAGAAAAAATGATCTGGAGACTAAAACAGTTACCTAATATATTCTCGGCGGAGTCATTATCCTGTTTGCCCATATAGATAGAAGCTCTTGGTGCGCCACCGGAACTGACCAGCGCTGCAAAAGCGGAAACGATCATGATGATTGGCATACAGACTCCCACACCGGTAAGTGCCAGACTGCCGTCTCCTGGAATGTGGCCGATATAAATTCGGTCTACAATGTTATAAAGCATGTTGATAAGCTGGGCGATCACTGTTGGAACAGACAGCTTCAGCAGAAGCTTTCCAACAGGCTCCGTACCCAGAAAATTTTTTGTGTCCTGCATGGACGTAACCTCCCTTTTTGAATTGTATTAAATGATACGATATGGTGGAAGGAAAGTCAACGTAAGAGATAATACTTTTGGGCAGGGATTGATTTTTCTTTGAGTATCTCGTATTATAAATCTTAAGATGTGTTTGATATGACTATGGGTATAAAGGAAAAGTGTAAGGCATGCAGATAGAAGAAATTTTACAGGAAATCATACGAATATGCAAAAATAATTCAGTAACAAAAGTTATACTGTTTGGCTCAAGGGCAAAAGGAACTGCACTGGAAAGAAGTGACATAGATATTGCTGTATGCGGTACAAAAGATATCGAGAAACTCCGAGAAGAACTGGAAGATATTCCTACATTATATACAATTGATGTAGTTGATATGGATGAATGTAGAAATGAATTATTATTGGAGGATATAAAGCAATATGGACGAAAAATTTATGAGAAGGTATGAATCCTTTAAAAACTCACTCGCTTCTCTTTCAGAAGCACGGGAACGTGATATGTCAGATTCTTTTGTATTAAGTGGAACAAGTGCTAAGTTCAGTATTACTTTTGACCTAGCGTGGAAAGTAATGAAAGATATTCTGGTTCAGTATTATGCGATTACCAGATTTGTTGCAGGCTCACCGAGAGAGGTTCTGCGAGAATCTTTTCAGGCAGGAATGATCCAGGGAGATGAATGGCTTACAATGTTAAAAACCAGAAATCAACTGGCACATGACTATGATGGAGAAATCGTGAAGGCTTGTTGTGATACGATCGTGAATGTGTATCTGGTTAAATTCGAAGAATTTCAGAAGCGTGTAGAGCAGTTGCTTTCAGAAGAGAATTATTAAGGGGAAAAGAGCACATATGAAAATTACAGCATATGAAGTAAGAGAATACGAAACAGAAATCATGAAAAAACTTGCAGATAAACTTGGAATAGATGAACTGGTCACCACAGCAGAACCACTGACACTTGACACTGCACATCTTGCAAAGGGAGCAGCAGTAATCAAAAATCTGTCCGGTTTTGGATGTAAGATCCTTGCACATTCCAGACATGAAGATGAAAATGTGAAGAAATATGCAACATATGTAGACATGGATACAATTTACTCCGAGTGTGACATCATTTCTTTCCACACTCCATTAAATGATGCAACCTATCATATGGTCAATAAACGCACGATCGCAAAGATGAAAAAAGGCGTAATCCTCATCAACTGTGCCCGTGGAGAACTGATGAACATCAATGATATTACCAAAGGAATTGAAGATGAACAGATTGGTGCACTGGCTCTGGATGTATTCGAAAACGAAAACGGTATTTATCACCACGATCGAAAAACTGACATCATCAAAAACAAAGACATGGCCTACCTCCGTCAGTTCCCAAACGTCATCATGACCCAGCACATGGCATTCTACACAGAACAGGCAGTAATCAGCATGGTCCACTGCGGTCTGGAAAGTCTGGTGGCATTTGCAGAGAACAAAGAGTACAGATGCCAGTTACAGTAATAAATTCTCTGTTTGCTTTTGTGGATTTTATGAGAAATCAGACAAACCGAACACAAATTTTGTAAATTTCATTCTTAGGAATCCTTTCAGAAAGATGTTACAATAATTGAGCTACAAAGAGATGACATCATGAAAGAAAGGATTTTATAAATGAAAAAACTTTTAAGAAATATAATAATCGGAATGCTTGTGATTGGAGCTGTCGCAGGTTTAGCTGCATTTAAAGTGAATGATAATGTAACATATGCGGAACAGCTCATGGCACAGGATATGGTTACGATAAAGAATACAACTCCATTTGAGTTACAGGATCTTACAATTCTGTATAATAACGAAAAAGAACTTATTGCAGACGTAATAAATCCCGGAGAATCTGTGAAAGTAGAGGTTGTGGAGGAGGCAAAACCAGTTGTTTCAGTAAAAATCACTGGAACTACAAAAGGCGGAATGAAATTGTACGGATCGTTTACAGGGTTGATCAATAACGATACTTGTTTTACCGTTTATCTGGATGAAGATATGACACTGGGAATGAATTCTAATATTGTGAATGAGTGAGCATAAGAAATAAAAAGGCTGACTGATCGTACGAAAAGAACTCGATCAGCCAGCCTTTTTATTAAACGCTATGATTGGTATAAATAACAATAAAAAATATAGAAAACAGAAATAAATGTTACATATACCATATTAATCCAAATAAAAATTATATATACTAAGTGCAACAAAACAAATTATACAGAAAGAAATACATAAGGAGGAAATTGAAAATGAAAGCAGTGATCGCAATTGATTCATTAAAGGGAAGTTTAAGTTCCATGGAAGCAGGTTATGCTATCGCAGATGGAATCCGCAAAGTTCATGGACAGGAAGCGGAAATCGTAGTAAGACCTCTGGCAGATGGAGGGGAGGGAACTGTGGAAGCATTAGTAAGCGGAATGAACGGAGTGACACAGAATGTAATGGTAACAGGACCTCTTGGAACACCTGTAAACTGCGAATATGGTATCATTGAAAGTAGCCACACTGCAGTTATCGAGATGTCCGGTGCCGCAGGAATTACACTTGTTCCGGATGAGAAACGTAACCCGCTTTACACCACAACTTATGGAGTTGGAGAAGTGATCAAAGATGCCATTGCCAAAGGCTGCAGACGCTTTATCGTAGGAATCGGCGGAAGTGCTACCAATGATGGCGGGATCGGAATGCTTCAGGCATTGGGATATGGGTTCCTTGACAAAGAAGGAAAACAGGTTCCTTTCGGTGCAAGAGGACTGGAAGTGCTGGAAGAGATTACAAATGAATATGTACTTCCGGAACTTGCAGAATGTGAATTCTGTGTTGCATGCGACGTAACAAAC
>NZ_JBQHWS010000164.1:0-6380 GCF_052063845.1 Blautia sp. HCP3S3_D9 | reverse complement strand
TATATCAGTTCATTATAAAATGCTTAGATTTTTGTCTTGACAACTGAACCACTATACGTTTGGTATGTAACGCATTGGAAAAAAAGTGCGGTCAGTTTAAAGTAACGCCAGAATGTAAAACTAATTGTGTTAGAGTCCAGTATGCAGATGGTTATCATGTTGATTTTGCAGTTTATCGAAGATTTAAGGATGATGATACATCAGAATATTCATATGAACATTCTGGTGGAAGTAACTGGACAGCTCGTGATCCAGCAGCAATCACTAAGTGGTTTCAAGATGAGGTAAAAGAAAAAGGGACAGAGCTAAGGCAAGTCGTGAGATTATCGAAGATGTTTTGTAAATCTCGAAGTGGCTGGGTTAATATGCCAGGAGGGTTGATTCAATCTGTTTTGTGTAATGAAGTTTTTGCTACTGAATATGATAGATTAGATGAAATATTTTATTATACAATGATTAATATCAGAGATCGGTTAGAAGAATCAACAGAAGTATATAATCCGACAGATTCAGAAATATCATTGCTTTCAGCACAAAATCATTACGATAAAATGAATAATTGGTTATCCAGGTTAAGTGATAAACTTGAAAAACTCAGCATTTTAGAAAAGGATGATTGCACATATAAAGAGGCAGTGACAGCGTGGGAAACGTTTTTTAACCACACTTTTTGGACTGAGTTGACTGTATCGTTATGTGAATGTTCATCAATTCAAAAGTCTGTATTCACTGATACAGAAGAATATATTGAAGATTTGGTACCAATTAACGACTGCTATAATGTGGATATTAAATGTCAAGTAGAAGCAAATGGAATAAGAAAACAATTTTTAAGTAAATTTTTACAAGCATATCCGCAGTTTTATAAATTGCTTCCTCATGGTATGAAGTTACATTTTGAAGCCGTTACGGATGTACCTAATCCAGATGCGATATGGTGGAAAGTCCGTAATGTTGGTGAGATAGCAGAAAGGAAAAATGATATTCGTGGTCAAATTGAGAGAAAATGGTGGGATTATAAGACAGAAGATACAATGTTTGGAGGACCACATTTTGTGGAGTGCTATATAATAAAAAATGGTGAATGTGTTGCGATGAAACGTATAGATATTCATATTGGAGAAAAAAGTATTTGATTAGGAAAACCGCAGGGTAGAGCGATACCTTGCGGTTTATTTATGTATTTTGAAGACCGCAACACCGCAAGACCGCAATGCTGCAAAATAAAACTGCCGGATTCATCGGTTCCGACAGTTATTTGTCATGTGTATCATCATCTGTAAAAGTTAAAATGTCATTGGGGGTACAAGATAAGATCCGGCAAAGTTTTTCGATAGTAGATGCGGTAATATTCTGGTTATTCCGGAGTTGCTGCATAGTTCGGTAGTCGATGCCATTGTTGACGAGATAATATTGAGATATATTTCGTTTTTCCATTGTAATCCATAACGGACTATAATCAATCACATTGTTCCCGCCCTTCTAATTTATTTCCTGATTGTTTAATTATAAGTAGGGGAAAATGCAAAAATATAGTGAATAAATTCACTAGATAATATATAATTGGAAACATAAAAAAAGAAAGCAGTATTTATGGATTAAAAATATTATAAAGCATTGTTAAGTGGAAATTCGTCTGGTTCTCGAAAGAGGAACCGCAGTTCCCCAAACGAGAACTATAAATTGATAGAATATACTAAAATACTGTAAAATCAAAAATTTTCATAGTGCATAGAAAGGTAAGATGCACATGATGGAATCATTAGGAAATAGATTAAAGCAATTAAGACAAAACAATCGCTTGCGGCAAGATCAGGTAGCAAGCTTGGTTGGAGTAAATAAAAATACAATGTGTTCCTATGAAAATGATGTCAGACAGCCTTCTTATGAAATTTTGGTCAGATTAGCTACAATTTATAGAGTGAGTACCGACTATCTGCTGGGGTGTGAAAGTAAAAGAACGGTTGACGTATCTGGTCTTACACCAAAAGAAATACAAACAATTACAGAACTGGTTGCAGATATGACGGAGAAAAATAAAAAGCTGGAAGGGTTATAGATGGCTCAAAATGAAAAGGAACAAAATGATTATAGAATTACATATTATAATGCAGTGTCATCAAAAGAAGTTGATTGGTTATGGTATCCGTATATTCCCTATGGAAAGATAACGATATTGCAAGGAGATCCAGGAGAAGGTAAATCGACCATGATGATGCAGGTTGCGGCACTTATTACAACTGGAAAAGCTATGCCAGATGGAAGCGGAGATAAAATACCGGGAAACGTAATTTATCAGGCGGCAGAAGATGGGATTGAAGATACAATCAAGCCACGATTGGAAGCGGCAGGTGCAGATTGTAGTAGAATTGCATTTTTGGAACAGCCGGATGAAGAACCAATATTACTAAATGACACAAGATTGGCACAAGCGATTGAAGGTACACAGGCGAAATTATTGGTTATTGATCCACTTCAAGCCTACTTGAGAATGGATAGTGAAATGCAACGTACAAATTCGGTGCGTTCTGTTCTTACAAATCTTGCAAAAGTTGCAGAGCGGACTGGATGTGCAGTTGTGCTGATTGGACATATGAATAAAAGCAATCGGACAAAAGGTATATATCGAGGACTTGGAAGTATAGATATAGCTGCAGTAGCAAGGAGTATTTTATTAGTAGGAAGGGATAGAAATATTCCGCATTATCGTGTAATGCTTCAGATAAAAAATAATCTGGCACCAGAAGGAAAGGCATATGTATTTGAACTACATCCGAATTCAGGATTTCGCTGGATAGGGCAGGAGGAATATGAAGTAGAAGATCTTTTGTCTCATAAATCAAAAACAGATAGTAAACTGGACAAAGCAAAGGATTATCTGCAATTACTGCTAAGTGGAACAGATATGGCATGTGCAGATATATTTGATAAAATGCGTGCAAATGGTATTGGTAAACGTACTGTGGAGCAGGCAAAAAAAGATATGGGGATTATATCCTATAAATTGGGAGATAAATGGTATTGGAAGTTAAATGGGAGTGATGCATCAGGTGAGCGGATATGAAAAAGAAATAAAGAAACAGGAAGAACAAAAGAATAAGATTCGTGAAAGATATAAGGGTGTTGACCGAAATGAATTGGAATTCATTCCGGCAAAACCAAGAGAAAAGTTGTTTGAGGATACAGCAGAGAAAAGGGTTTGTGCCTATTGCCGTGTTTCTACTGATGATGTTAATCAGACTTCTTCTTATGAGCTGCAGAAGAATCATTATGAAGATATGATTAAAGAACATCAAGGATGGGAGCTGGTAGGAATTTATGCTGATGAAGGAATATCCGGTACATCTTTACAGCATAGAGACGAGTTCAATCGGATGATAGAAGATTGTAAAGCTGGAAAAATAGATCTGATTGTTACCAAAAGTGTCTCCAGATTTGCCAGAAATATAGTGGATTGTATTGCAAAGGTTCGTGAACTTGGAAATATGCGACCAAAAGTGGGTGTGTTTTTTGAAACAGAACATATTTACACATTGGATAATACCAGTGAAATGATGCTGGCAGTATTATCCGCAGCTGCACAGGAAGAGTCTCATACGAAAAGTGAGATTATGAATATTTCCATAGAACAACGTTTTTCCAGGGGCATATTTCTTACACCAAAATTATTGGGATATGATGTGGATGAGGATGGTAATCTGGTAATTAATAAAGAAGAGGCAGAAACAGTGCGTTTATGCTATTATTTGTTTCTTAACGGTTTTCCAACTGCGGAAATTGCAGAAATACTGATGCAATTAAAACGGAAAACGAAACTTGGAAATACCAAATGGTCAAGTGGTACTGTGGGAAGTTTATTGAGAAATGAGAGATATTGTGGAGATGTACTTTCCAGAAAGACATTTACGCCTAATTATCTTGATCATAAATCAAAAAAGAATCGTCATGATCGGAACCAGTACCGACAAACAGATCACCATGAGGCTATTGTTGACAGGGATATTTATAATGCGGCACAGAAGATGTTGACAGTAACAAAGTATGCGAAAAAAGGCTTTCCATTTCCTAATCTCAAGGTAGTAGATGGTGGAGCGTTAAAAGGTTTTGTGTCGGTTAATCGGTCTTGGACAGGATTTACAGTAGAAGATTATAAAAAAGCAAGTCAGAGCGTGTATTCTGATCAGAATAGTATACAAGATATTGAAGAATCAAAAGAAGAAAAGAAAGACGGAGGATTTGATTTATCTGGATACGAGATTGTTCGGGCACAGTTCTTTTCTACAAGGTTGAATCCAGCCATGACAATTTCAGAAGGACGTATTACCTTTAACACTGCCTGTTTGAAGAAATTTGAAGATGTGGAATATGTAGAAATTCTTTTTAATTCAATAGAAAGATGTATCGCTGTAAGACCCTGCGATAAAGATAACATCAATGCCGTAAAATGGGGAACGATACGAAATGGTAAATGGGCAGTCCTGCCTAAAAGCTGCCGGGGATTCTCAGAACCACTATTTGAATTAATGGACTGGAATAATGAGTGTAAATATCGTTTTAGAGGTCAATATTCAAAGGAAGATAACGAACAGATCTTATTGTTTGACCTGGAAGAACCAGAAGTGATTAAACATGAGATAATTCAAGAGGATTTACCTGATACAGATACGACTGAAACGGAAGAGAATACCGTAGATACATCTAAAAATAAAACAAAGAAGATTGTCAGAACACTTTTCCCGAAGCAGTGGCAGAATCATTTTGGCGATAGTTCAGAAGATGTTCTTCTTTTACATAGAGTTAAGTATTATGGAAATTGGGATGTGCTGCGTCCAGCTAAAATAGTAGAAGGTTTGGAACCTATATCAGAAAATTTATTGGATAAGCTGAATGAAGAAGCGCAGAACATGATAGAAAAGATGAGGTGTGCAGTATGAGTGAAATGATGATAAATCAGACTATTGAGAACACAGAAAATATAGATCAGAAAGCACTGGAACTGGCACAAGATTTTAGTTATGATGGTTACCAGGTTGTAAGAAGGGAACTTTTTGCACATTTGCGGGAGCCAGCCGTTGTAATCCGAAGAGATAGTGTGACATTTAATACTGCCTGCATTGCCGGTTTAGAGGATGCAGTTTATATACAGATTCTTGTTAACCAGGATAATAAGCGAATGGTAGTGCGGAAATGCGAAGAAAACGACAAAGATGCTTTGAGATGGTGTATTGAAAAACCTGATAAGAGAAAAAGTAGAAAAATGTCAAATAAATTATTTTCAGCAATGATGTATGACATGATGGGGTGGAATACAGACTGCCGATATAAGATTTTGGGGCATAAAATAACACATGAAGATGAAACTATGTATATTTTTGATCTGCTGGAAACAGAGATATTCATGGATACAAAAAGAAAGAAAAAAGCAAATCCGGATTCGTTGGAGAAAAAGGAAGAATTAGTTACTGCAGAAACAGATCAGACACCGGAGCAGAATCAGGAAGAGATAGCAGCAAAAGTGGCGAGAAAGTTGAACAGAATACCATTTTATCCTAAAGATTGGAAGGATTCTTTTGGCTTATCAGTAGAAGAACATAAAAAGGCACTGGAAACTAATTTAACAGACGGCTATATAGAATTTTCAGCAACAAGGTGATAGGAGAAAGTGCGCTCATTTGGAAGGGAGGAGTGCAGATGCCGAAAACCACAGTAAATATCACAGGGGTATCTCTGTGCCAAAAAAAAGGAATAATACGAATATTTCGATCAACGATAAAAGAATTGGGTGATCCGAGGTATATTCGCTTCTTATTTAACCCGGAGAAAAGAACTTTAGCAGTTCAGTCTGTCAGCCGAAAAGAAGCGGAGTGTTTTCGTGTGCCTAAATATAATCCTAAAGACTGGGATTTTAAAATTTGCAGTATTCAAATGCTGAGGATCATCTGGAAAGTTTGTGAGTGGAATGAAAATGACACGTATCGAATAGCAGGAACGCATTATCCAGAATATAATCTGGTGGAATTTAATTTGAATCAGGCTAGGATAGTGCAATTTGGAGAAATAGAGTAGAGATAGAATCGAAGAGTTTGGGACTTCTGAGAAATCAGGGGTTCTTTTTTTGTGCTTATTTTGAGGGTAAGTTGATAATACTGTGCTTTATGAGATATTTTTGAAAAAAAGTTGTTCCTGAGTTGACATAAGGAGGAGACATGTCATTGGTAGGAGAGTGGGATATAATAGGGACAACCAGAGAAAACTCCAGTATTTATGCGGCATGTGTGGCTTAAACGTTTTATGATAATTCGATTTTTCATTGCTGCAGCAGGGTCACATTATAGCGGTTCATAGATATTGGATGGCTCTTTGGATGCTCAGTTTGACCC
>NZ_JBQHWS010000163.1:0-6392 GCF_052063845.1 Blautia sp. HCP3S3_D9 | reverse complement strand
GGAAGTGCAAGGGAAGTATTATCTGCCAAAGCAGAAGAGACAAAAGTAGAGAAAACAAAAGTTAAAAAAACAAAAGGCAAAAAGAAATCCAAAGATATCGTTGAAATGAAAGAGAGCAAAGAGATTCCTTTTGAACCGCACTGTGTAGACTCAACCAGACCGGAAAATCTCATCAGTTATACAAATATTGAAGTAGATGGAAATATACTTGAAAATGTTGCAGATTACAAAGCTGATGCAGATATTTCTTTTAACATTGGAGAAGATTACACAGATGCGGATGGAATTGTCACATTCCGTGGAAACAGTTTTCGTGATAATCCGACACATGGTTATGCCAATATGACCAGTTTTAAACTTAACAAGCTGTGGTCTGCAGATACCGGTTCTCTTTCTTCCGGCAGTGCAGTCTGGACCGGAAGCGGGTGGACCGGACAGCCGCTTATGAGAAAATGGCCCAAAGAGGTCAAGGCACATATGAATATGACTGAAAAAGCCAAAGCAGATGATGAACTGGTTGAAGTGATTTATGCCTGCATGGATGGATATGTATATTTTCTGGATCTGAAAACAGGAGAAAAGACCCGTGACCCATTGTATCTTGGATATACATTTAAGGGGGCAGGAGCTCTGGATCCAAGAGGATATCCGATCATGTATGTTGGCGCCGGATACAATAGCAATGAGGGAACTGCAAGAGTATTCGTCGTGAATCTGCTGGACTGCAGTGTTATGTATACGTTTGGAGATAATGATGAGTTTTCACTTCGAGGAAGTCTGAGCTTTTTTGACGGGTCAGCGCTGGTGGATGTGGAAACAGACACTCTGATCTATCCTGGAGAAAACGGAATTATGTATCTGATCAAACTGAATACACAATATGATCAGAACAATGGTACATTATCTATTCAGCCAGGAAAAACCGTAAAATGGCGTTATTACGGAACCAGAAGCAGTACAGAATCATTCTGGATCGGAATGGAAGACAGTGTGGCAATTTATAAAGGATATGCATTTATGACTGACAATGGAGGAAATCTGATGTGCCTGAACATGAATACGCTTCAGCTTGTATGGGTACAGGATACTCTTGATGATTCAAACTCTACACCTGTTCTGGAAATCGAGAACGGACATCTGTATCTGTATGTAAGTACTTCTTTCCGTCTTGGATGGAGAAGCTATGATTCTGCAACCATTCCGATCTGGAAAATCGATGCAGAAACAGGAGAAATCATCTGGCATACAGATTATGAATGCTATACAGACGATGGTGTTTCCGGAGGAGTCCAGTCAACCATTGCATGTGGAAAGAACAGCCTTTCCGATTACATATATGTGACAGTATCCAAGACTTCTGACAATGCCTCCGGAGTTCTTGCCTGTCTGAAAAAATCTGACGGTTCCAAAGCATGGGAGGATTCTTCTTCCTATGCATGGTCTTCTCCGGTTTGTGTTTATAATGAAGACGGAAGTGGTAAGGTTCTTTATTGCAACAGCACAGGTGATATCCGCCTTCTTGACGGCAAAACCGGAAAACTGGAAGATACAGTATCTGTCAGTGAGGGTGTGATTGAGGCATCTCCGGCAGTGTATGATAATTATGCAGTTGTTGGAACCAGAGACTGTAAGATATGGGGAATAGAATTACAGTAACTATAACAATTTTGACAAAAGATACTGACAGGATGTATAATAAAATCCAAATGGGTAATTACGGGAAGCAAAAACAATAAAGGAAGGTATATATTAATGAAAGAAATCCGTACAGAAGATGCAGTCGGCCATATTTTATGCCACGACATCACACAGATCATCAAAGATGTAAAAAAAGGGGTGCTTTTTAAGAAAGGACATATTGTAAGAGAAGAGGATATTCCTCTTTTACTTTCAGTAGGAAAAGAACATTTATATGTGTGGGAGAAGAAAGAGGGAATTCTTCATGAGAATGAAGGTGCAGAGATTCTTTACCAGATCTGTGCCGGAGATTCAGATACCATGCATGGATCAGATATAAAAGAAGGAAAGATCGAACTGATCGCAGATATTGACGGCGTATTGAAAATCCGCAGAGATGCGCTGGTAGCAGTCAATTCACTCGGTGAGATGATGATTGCATCCCGCCATGGCGATTTTCCTGTAAAGAAAGGGGACAAGCTTGCAGGAACCAGGATCATCCCGTTAGTGATCGAGAAAGAAAAGATGGATCGTGCCAAAGAAACAGCAGGAGAGCAGCCCATTTTTTCCATTCTTCCATATAAGAAGAAGAAAGTCGGAATCGTAACAACAGGAAGTGAAGTGCAGAAAGGTCTGATCAAAGATACTTTTACCCCTGTACTGAAGGATAAATTTGCGAGATTCCCGTCAGAGATTCTTGGACAGACTATGCCCGGAGATAACATGGAACAGATTACAGCAGATATCCTGGAATTTATTGAAGACGGAGCCGATGTGGTGGTATGCAGCGGCGGTATGAGTGTTGACCCGGATGACAGAACTCCAGGTGCGATCAAAGCAACAGGAACCCGTATCGTATCTTACGGTGCACCGGTACTTCCAGGTGCTATGATGCTGGTTTCTTATTATGAGAAAGACGGAAAACAGATTCCGATCCTTGGACTGCCGGGATGCGTGATGTATGCGAAGAATACCATCTTTGACCTGCTCCTGCCGAGACTGATGGCAGATGACGAGATCACAGCAGAGGAGATCAATCATCTCGGGGAAGGCGGACTCTGCCTGAACTGTGATGTCTGTACATTCCCGAACTGTGGATTTGGAAAGTAAATCCCCTGCTTCAATTGTGAATATTCGCTTGACCAGTATCTGAAATTTTAAAGGAAAAGGTTACATGAAAAGATTCAAAACTGTACATTATACGATTCATTCAGACAAAATAAAAGATGCCAGAGGAGTCAGATTTGCAGTTATTGCAGATCTTCATGGCGTAGAACTTGGCCATGAGAACAGAAAGCTTCTCGAAATCATTGATAAATACAGACCGGATGGAATCCTTATTGCAGGGGACATGATCGTCAGAAATGATCCTGTAACTATGGAAACAGCAACAGTGCTTCTGAAGAGACTTGCAGCACAGTATCCGGTTTATTATGCACTGGGAAATCATGAGTACAAATTGTACAGAAGTAATCCTGAAGAGAATGAGATCGCAGAGGATTATCAGGAATACGAAAGCGGACTGAAAGCAGAAGGGATCCATATTCTGCATAATGAGTTCTGTGAATTGGAAGTCGGAAAAAACAGGATGATCATTCATGGCCTGGAAATTCCCCTGATTTATTATAAGAAGCCTTTTTCTCCAAAGCTTCATACCGAAGAAGTCAGAGAACTGATCGGGGAGCCGGCGAAAGACACTCTGAATATCCTGCTTGCACACAGTCCGAAATACGGCAATACCTATTTTGACTGGGGAGCAGATCTTATTCTGAGTGGTCATTATCACGGCGGGATCGTGAGACTTGGCAGACATAAAGGCCTGCTTTCTCCTCAGCTCCAGCCGTTTCCTGCATTCTGCTGCGGAGATTTCCACAGAGACAGTCAGCATATGCTGGTAAGCGCTGGGGCAGGAGAACATACGATTCCGGTTCGGATTCATAATCCAAGAGAATTGCTGATCGTGGATATCAAGCCTTGTATGCTGAAAAAATAAGGCAGAGAAATGGTCAGGAAATCTGGATGTTATTGGTATGAAATGCATGATATTGCGAAATATATTTGAAAAGGAAAGTACAGCACTATGGGAATTCCGGTAAAACTGGAAGTGTTTGAAGGTCCGCTGGATCTGTTACTGCATTTGATCGAAAAAAATAAAATAGATATTTATGATATCCCTATTGTGGAGATCACAGACCAGTACATGGAATATATTCATGCCATGGAACGTGAGGATCTGGGCATCATGAGTGAATTCATGGTCATGGCAGCCACATTGCTGGATATCAAATGTAAGATGCTTCTTCCGAAAGAGGTAAATGAAGAAGGAGAAGAGGAAGACCCGCGTGCAGAGCTGGTAGAGAAACTTCTGGAATACAAAATGTATAAATTCATGTCCTATGAATTAAAAGATAAAATGGATGATGCAGCTAATGTATTCTTTAAAGATCCTACCATACCGGATGAGGTTGCTCAGTACAGAGAGCCGGTAGATCCCAGAGAACTGCTTGCAGGGATCACACTGGAGAAACTGAATGCCATTTACAAATCTATCATCCGCAGACAGGAGGACAAGATCGACCCGATCCGAAGCAAATTCGGTACCATTGAGAAAGAAGAGATCAGTCTTTCTGATAAGATGATAGAGGTCAGAGATTTTGCCCGCACGCACCGGAAGTTCAGCTTCCGGGATCTTCTGGAGAGCCAGAGTTCCAGAGTACAGGTGATCGTTACATTCCTGTCCATCCTGGAACTGATCAAAATGGGACATATCCATGTGGAACAGGATAATTTGTTTGATGATATTTCTGTCGAAGTAAAAACAGATCCGGATACCTGGAAGAATCTTACAGAATTTGCAGAAGAAGAATCACAGAGTACAGAGGGAAATTTACAGGTTCAGCAGGAGAGTGCAGAACAGTAACTGCAATTCCTTTTTTAGAAGGTGTGATCTACAAAAGAGAAATGTGTAATAAAAGGATAAGGAATGAGGAAGACTGAGTGAAGATTAAGGAGACAGAAGCAGCTATAGAAGCTATACTTTTTGCTATGGGCGGTTCTGTAGAACTGTCACAGATCGCAAAAGCTATCAGAGTGGATGAGAAGACGACAGGAAAGATCATCCGCAACATGATGGATCGCTATCAGGAAGAGGACAGAGGCATCCAGATCATAGAACTGGAGAACTCTTTCCAGATGTGTACAAAGAAAGAATATTATGAATATCTGATCAATATCGCACTGCATCCTCAGAAACCGGTACTTACAGATGTTATGCTGGAGACCTTATCCATCATCGCATATAAACAGCCAGTAACAAAGGCAGAGATTGAGAAGATCCGAGGGGTAAAATGCGACCATGCCATCAACAAGCTGGTAGAATATAATCTGGTCAGAGAGCTGGGAAGACTGGATGCCCCGGGCCGCCCGATTCTGCTCGGAACCACAGAAGAGTTTCTGCGCTGTTTTGGTGTACAGGATCTGGAATCCCTGCCGGTACCTGATCCGGTTCAGATTGAGGATTTCAAGGCAGAAGCAGAAGAAGAAATCCAGTTAAAGCTGGATGTATGATTTTCGATTCGTAACTGTGAAGAAACTGAATAGTTACAAAAAAGATATGACTGTATAGGGCACAATTTACACAAGAACTTGAAGAGATACAGGAAGGGGAAATGGTTATGCCGACCACATATGCACATGATTTATTTGGAAAAGAAGTATATAGAAGACTGCCATCAGATATGAAAGCGCTGATCCGCAGACACGGAGATCTCTACAGGATTGGTCTGCACGGACCGGATATTCTGTTTTACTACATGATATCCAAAAATCCAGTCACACAGTTCGGAGTCAATATGCATCGGGAGAAGGCCAGAGCATTTTTTGAAGAAGGAATGCGACAGGTACGCAGAAACAATGACGAGGCACTGCTTGCTTATCTGCTTGGTTTTGGATGCCACTATATGCTGGATTCCGCATGCCATCCGTATGTAAATCAGATGGCAGAAAAAGGCGTAATCCCCCACATTGTTCTGGAAAAAGAATTTGACCGTGTTCTCATGGAAGAAACAGGCAAAGATCCGGATCATTATTATCCTGCCTGCGGTATCATCCCAAAGGTGGAATACGCAAAAGTGATCCACAGAGCCATTCCACTTGTGAAAACAGTAAATATCTATATTTCCATGAAAATGATGAAAATCCTTACAAACTTCATGGTATGCGATGACCACGGCAGAAAGCGCCGTATTGTAGGAAAACTTTTAAGATGCGGAGGAAGATCCATAGGTTCTATGATTGAACATTTTATGGCAGAGGGAGCGCTGGAAGAGGCCAAAGCACCAATGCCGGAACTGGAGAGGCTTTACAGAGAAGCCATCCCTGAAACAACTGAATATCTGAAAGAACTTTATACTCTGAGAGAGGGTGCCTATCATCTGAGCGCACGATGGAACCGCACTTATAATGGATGATCAGTTCTTAACGGATTTTTTTGATTAAGATTTTTGTATCAGACATATTCCGGACATGTTGGCATAAATTATTTTATAGGCATTGATAATTTGCAGATTAATTATAGTGACTCCAGAAGATACCGTATTTAATCCAGATTTTATAGAACTGCTGTGGGAAAAATCTGTAGAAATATTGATGCAATAAGTAGTGGTCAGGCATGTGAGGTGGAGTATGAAGATCAGACATATTGCCGCTGTCACGAT
>NZ_JBQHWS010000162.1:0-6420 GCF_052063845.1 Blautia sp. HCP3S3_D9 | reverse complement strand
CGCTCATTTTTCAAAAAGATGATTAATGAGCGACGGTGAAGTGCGCCCTTTTTTAGGAAAAACATATCAAAAACTATTTTAAATTTCTCTTGACATATCACCAGAATGCTTCCACCGATAGATTAGTTTATTTCATCGATTTCAACCACGATACAAAGCGAGAAATTGATTTTTTTATATGGACAACCATGTCTATTTCTATTTTTTGCTTGCTTTTCCCAAAAAATAAGAATCCACATCCCGGCAAATTCAAATTAATGCGTGTTTGCAGACTCACCAAAAGACTGAAATTTAATACTTTAAATTCCCTTTTTTAACATTTTCTTGAATGATGCAGTCTGTTATTTCAAACAACTTTTCAGATCCCAGTTTTGTTTTACTCTGTCTTTTATAAATTTGCTCTACGGTAACATCGTGTTCCCGCCAATCCCCACCATTATTGCTATTATTCAAGATAAGTGGTTAAATGTTATCCATAGCATGAGCAAACTTAGACTCTGCGGTTTCATATTCTTCAAACTCATCAAATATAGCAATCAACTCTTGCGCTTGTTCTTCGGGCAATATGGCAAATATTCTCTGTTTTGCAGCATCTTCTCTTGCTTTTTGTGATTGCAATGCCTCTGCATCATATGCGTATGTGTCACCTGCATCAATTTCAACTATATCATGGATTAAGCACATCAACATGACCTTGGCAATATCAATATCCTCGTTAGAATATTCTCGAAGAAGATATGCCATAATTGCCATGTGCCAAGAATGTTCGGCATCATTTTTATTTCTGCCGTTCCCTGATAAATGTGTTTGTCTGAATATATTTTTTACTTTGTCAATTTCCAAAGAAAATGCCAACTGTTTTTCTATACGCTTGTCCATAGAATTCTCCTACAACTTCAAATCTTTTCCTTCTTATACTCCGCTCTCTCTGTTTCCCTATCATTTTCTTACGACTGTAATTCAGCCATAAAATTGACTGCAGCCTCCAGGTCTTTTTCATTCGGATGACCTTTCGCAATACCGCCAACCAACTTAAAAGGTCCGAAGGTGTCATATCCCTTACATCCAAATTTTCCAATTACTTTGGCATGTTTTTCCTTCAAAATGTTTTCAATAGACTTATAATTTGTACTTCCACCGTAAGTACTGATTAAAAATACCTCGATGCACAGATGCATAAATAATTACTGTCTTCATTTTTACCTCCCACTCCTTATTTATAGAATTCTTTTCTTCTTAAATTTGTATATGGTCTTTTCTCTCGGACTCGTTTAGATTCAGACAAATCAATATCTACATACAAAATTTGTTCCTTATCATCAGCCTTGGCAATTACGTTTCCATTTGCATCGACTACAATAGATTCTCCTGAGAAATCCATCTCTTCTTCACAGCTAACTCTGTTGCTCATTGCAATAGCAACACTATTCTGAAATGCCTGAACTCTTAATTCCCACTCGAACATATCCGAAGGTTCTGCCTTGGTATTAACTGTAGGAATCAGAATCAGATCTGCATCCATAAGTGCCTCAGTTCTAATGCTCTCAGGATAATGCCTGTCAAAACAAACTACTATCCCAATTCTTCCAAATGACGTATTCCATTGTTGTTTACTTATTCTTTACAACCCGTTTCTGTAAATCTCATTGATCACATCCTGGGTATGTTCCATTTCTTTTTTCTGTATGATTGCATCTCTGTCACTTAAGATTGCAAGCATTTCATCTACCAGATCCTCGATTCGTGGATTACTTACCCGATACAAATAGCCAAGCATCCGGGTGGCAGTATAATCTGTATTCATATTTTTATAGGCTATTTCCGCACAGAACTCTTTTGGATATCCTCTGTCCAGCAAAACCTTGTATAATTCGTCCGTTCGTTCCGATGCCATAAGCAGTCACTCCTGTTATTTAAAAAATTTCTTAAATCAAAATCCCTTCCAGATGATCCAGCTCATGCTGGCAGATCTGTGCCGGCCAGCCGCTCAGTTTCTGCCGCTGCTTTTTCCAGTTCATATCATAATATTCCACTTCGATATTTTCATATCTTGTGGTTTTTCTCACGCCGGTAAGGGAGAGGCAGCCTTCTTCCGTTTCATACGGAGTATCCTTACTCAGCAGTACCGGATTAAACATTACGATATCTACGAATCCCATATTCACAATAATGACTCGCTTTTTCACTCCAAGCATATTCGCAGCCATACCCACACAACCGGCGCGATTTGCCTGTAAGGTATCCTGCAAATCTTTTCCCACCTGCAGATCTGCCTTTGTCGCCGGTTCTGATTTTTGTCCCAGAAAGAACACGTCTTTCATTATCGGTTTTACCATCTATCATTCCTCCACGCCATATCATTTCTTCTTTTTCTTTGCATCGCTGAATTCATCCATCATATAGGAAACACTGGTTACTTCCCAGAATGCATCCTGCTTTTGCTTTCTTTTTTGTCTTATATTTTCTTTCTGTGTTTCATTTCTGCTTTCAATCTGTTGGTTCAGACAGTCGATCTGATCCATTGCTTCATCATATAATTTCAACTGATCCGCATCTGCAAAAGGAAGCAGTGTCTTCAAGTGCTGGTATCTTCCTTCAATTAGTTTTTTCCGTTTTTCACGAACCTCATAATCAGAAGAACGCATGACAATCTGAACACTTTCTCTAATAATCCGGCAATCATTTCTGATACTCTGATCGGTTGCCTGCTCCAAAACCGCTTTGTCTATTGGCATTCCCTTTTTATATCCCTGTATCATGACTTTTGCCCATGCGTCTATGTCAGATCTTCCTTTTTTCCAAAATAATTCCATCTGTTCACCCTCCAGAATCATATTCTGATTATATCAACAAAATCATATTTCTTCCATAGTGAGGTTTTTTCATTTCCATGTTGTATAAGGGGCTCTCTTTTCCCATATAAGTGAGAGGTTCTTTTTCTAAGAGCAAGATCCACCCGTGTTTAACAGTAGTGCCATTTTGGCAACTGTTACACTTACGGGTTTTCATCTTGATGGGGATTCCGGTCTTCGTTCCACTACGGTCCGCGCTAAACGCAGGTCCACTGGACCTGCAGCGCCCCCATGCCCTCGTTTTTGACATCACAGATGTCTTTTGGCTTCCACTGAAAAAGTGGTCGCAGCAACAATGGTACAAATGGAAGGGACAGCCATTTATACCTATGTTGGCATCACAATGTGATGAATGATTCCGTTGGAAGGGAGGAATATGGAGAGAACAAATAAAAGAAAAGAAGTTACACATCCACATTTTGTAGCTGTACGACTTACTGATGCAGAGATGGCTCTTTTAGATCAGGGGGCATCTATTCTTGGAATTTCCAGATCAGAGTATCTAAGAAAATTACTTCTTGAAAAGGAAATTACAAACACCATCGAGGTGATAGCTGACATGGATGAACTTCGGAAGCTGGTCAGTGAATACGGAAAAATCGGATCGAATCTCAATCAGATTGCAAGGTATTTTAACACCGGCGGAGAATGGTCTAAGGAAATAAAGGATGAAATCCGGCAATGTATTTCCGAGCTGTTCTCTTTGAGAAAAGAAGTATTACGAATGGCAGGTGAATTACATGGCCATAATCAAACACATTAAAAGCAGAAATGCGAACTATTCTGATGCTCTGGAATATTTGCTTTTTCAACACAATGAAAAAACAGGAAAACCGATTTTCGATGATTCCGGCAGAAAGATTCTGCGGGAAGAATTTTATATGGATGGACTGAATTGCGATCCGATGTCTTTTGACAAAGAGTGCGAGAGGACTAATCAGTTTTTTCACAAAAATCAGAAAAGAGGAGATATCAAAAGTCACCATTACATCATCAGTTTTGACCCGGCAGACGCAACAGAATGTGGACTTACCGGAGAAAAGGCCCAGGCTCTTTGTCTGGAATTTGCCCGCAAAAACTTTCCCGGCTATCAGGCATTGGTAGTCACTCATACAGATGGACACAATGGCTCCGGTAATATTCATACCCATATCGTCATCAACAGTGTCCGCAAATATGCGGTTGATCGACAGGACTACATGGATAAGCCCCATGAGCAGGAAGCCGGTTATAAGCACCGGTCCACAAACAAATTACTGGATCATCTGAAACAGGAAGTCATGGATATGTGCAACCGGGAAGGGCTACATCAGGTTGATCTTCTTTCTCCGGCTCCTGCAAAAATGACCAGAGGAGAATACTGGGCGAAAACCCATGGGCAGGATGAACTTGATAAGGTGAACGCGAAAATCCGTGCTGCCGGACTTAAACCGGCTTCCACCGTATTTCAGACACAGAAACAATTTCTGCGGGAAGCGATTAATGAATGTTCCCAACTATCCGGAAGTTTTGATGAATTACAGTCGCTGCTTTTGGACAGGTTCAATATTTCTGTCATCGAGAAAAGAGGAAGTTATCGTTATCTTCATCCGGACAGAGACAGACGGATCTCCGCAGAATCTCTGGGTGCCAATTATGGAAAAGATTTTCTGGAACAGGTATTTCAGAATCATGAGAACAACAAAGCTCTTTCTCACAAAAGCACACTCAAATCGAAGAGTGCTTCAAGAGTCGATTATCATACAGATCCATTTGTCATCTTTTACATAAAATCAGAGCTTCGTCTCGTGACGGATCTCCAGACAAATGTAAAGGCGATGCAGAATCAGGCTTATGCTCGGAAGGTGAAGATCAGCAATCTTCAGCATATGGCAAATACGCTTATTTATATCCAGGATCATGGTTATGACACCAGAGAGGATCTGCAAAATCAGACCTCAGACATTCAGGCGAAAATGGAAGAGGCGCAGGATCGGCTTTCTGATCTCACTTCCAAAATGAAAACTCTGAACTCACAGATCCACTTTACCGGTCAGTATTTTGCTTCAAAATCAGTGTATGCAGAATTTCTGAAATCACGAAATAAAAAGAAAGTCCGGCAGGAGCATTCTTCAGAAATCAGATCTTATGAGGAAGCCCGCGACTGGTTAAAAGCATTCTATCCTGACGGAAAGATGTTGTCGATGAAGACACTGAAATCTCAAAAATCAGAATTACAGGAATCTATTGATGCTCAGAAATCAGTTGTAAAACAGTTCAGAGATTATCACAAAGAACTGGAAATCGCCGGTGCAAATGTAGATGCCATTCTCGGAATGGAAGAACCATTGGTTCACAATTCTTATGAACAACCGGCACAAACAGAAAAATCAAAAACTAATACACAACACAAAAAGAAGGAGGACAAGACATTATGACACAAACAGAATTTCATTTGACTTTTGAACAGCAGGTGAAACGTTGTGAAGAAACCCTGTTGAACAAAGCAAAAGAATATACCGGAAACAGCCCGGACAGACTCAGCGCATTTAAAACCGCTGCAGCTCTGCAAGAATGTACACCCGAAAGAGCTCTTGCCGGAATGATGGCGAAACATATCATCTCAATTTATGATATGTGCTTTTCAGAACAGGAATCTTATGATCAGAGCATTTGGAATGAGAAGATTACAGATACCTTGAATTATCTGTTCCTGCTCAATGCATTGGTCAGAGAGGAGGGTGCCCATGAATAGAATCGAAACAAAAATCCTGAACTGCTTTGCAGTAAAAGAGGCAGAAAAGAATATGGTCTTTGCCGCAAGGCTGACCCAGAGAGGGCATATCATCCATTCCATGAATGACCTGATGGATCTGTATAACCAATCCTTTACGAATGAAACATTAACCAATCTGGGAGAACTTCCTCACCCTGCCATTCAGAAATTTACAGTAATTACCCTGGCTGTCGTAGGTGCCAGCAGAAGATTCCTTTCCCAGATCACCCGACACCAGAACGAAGTAAAGTTCATGAGTGCATCATTACAGTACAGCAACTATTCCGGAGAAGCTGATTTTGCAATTCCATATGAAATTATTTCCGCACCTTCGGAAATTCAGGCGCTTTATCTGGCAAGCTGTCAGGAAGACATGAACTGTTATGACCGCCTGTGCAAAGCCGGGATCAGCCATGATGCTGCCGGTTATGCAACACCGCAAGGATTAAGAAATGTATTGATCATCAGCGCAACTCCATATCAGTGGAAGCATATGATCGGTCAGCGTTGCTGCCGCAGAAATACTGATGAAATGAGAATTGTGATGCTCATGATCTGGCAGAATCTGTATGAACTGGGTCCAGCTCTTTTTACACCGGAACAGACAGGTCCATTCTGTCAGAGAGCAAAATGCTTGGAAGGAAAAATGAGCTGTGAGCATCCCATTGACTACAGCCTGCTGCCCGATGATATACTTCATCTGGATTATCCTTTACTTTGCAGAGGTGATGCAGTATGAAAATAAAACTCATTGATTTCGGGCTGACTCCTGGACACAATCCTCTCCGCGTCCATGAAAACGATGCCGGAGCC
>NZ_JBQHWS010000161.1:0-6544 GCF_052063845.1 Blautia sp. HCP3S3_D9 | reverse complement strand
GTCAGAGATGTATTCGGCAGTATGGACATAATAATAGAAACCGGGATTCTGAGACAGAATGCAGAGGTGATTCCCTGAATCATAACCGGGATACTCTTTCCACATCCATTAAAATATCCAATACTGCTGAACAATACACAGGTCAGAATACAGTCCGCAGAGAAGCCTTTCAGATAAGCGGCACTTTGTGCGATAACCTCTGGGTCATTCGTAAAGAAAGAGGAGAGGAATCCACCGCCGAAAAATCCGGCCATAAAGATAACAATTCCTACAGAACATCCTGTGATGATAGCTGTATAGAAACCTTTCCATGCCCGTTCTTTCTTTCCGGCTCCGATATTCTGAGCAACAAATGCGGAGACACTTTGCATAACAGAAGACGGTACCAGCATAATGAAAGAAACGATTTTCTGTGCAATTCCGTATCCTGCAGAAGGCATAAGTCCCATCTGGTTAATAACGGAATTTACTACAAGAAATGAAATCTGAACGGTTGTTTCCTGCAATGCAATCGGAACACCTACGCTCAGGATTTTTTTCAGCTCATCTTTATAAATTCTGCATTGTTCTCTTGAGAATTCAATCGGCATGTTCTGCTTCCTCAATACAGCAACGGAACAGACAACAGAGACAAACTGCGCAAATACAGTTGCGATAGCAGCACCTGCCACATCCATATGAAATGCTCCGACCAGAAGCAGATCTCCAAGGATATTTACTACACAGGCGATTCCTACAAATAAAAGGGGAAGATTTGCATTTCCTACACCTCTGAGTACACCACTGATCACATTATATGCAATGATAATGACAATACCGGCAGAGCAGATTCTGATGTAAAGAATTGTTTTGTCAAAGGACTCTGCAGGTGTCTGCAACAGACGTGCAATTCCACCGGCAGCGAATTCCAGTACAAATGTCATCACAACTGCGATGATCAGGAAAAGTATGATAGTTGTTCCGACTGCATTTCCTGCTTCTTTCGGTTTCTGCTCTCCGATATGATGACCGATTATTACGGTAGATCCCATTGCAAGGCTTGTAATGATAAAGGTAGCCATCTGCATAAAAGAACCTCCGGTACCTACTGCGGAAATACTGGAAGCATTTCCAAATTTGCCAACGATCAGAAGGTCTACCGCGCCGTATGCTGCCTGCAGAATCAATGCTCCAAGTACCGGAATAGCAAACCGAAGCAAGGATTGAAAGACAGGACCTTCTGTAAAACTGATTTCTTTTTTTGACATTTTTCCCTCCTGGTTTATAATACGTTGATATCAGAGTTAAAATACCTTTTGACCATGACATCAATATGCTTTATAGTTTATTATAACAAATACATTCGACAAATTATATAATAAAATGTTTAAAGGATGAATAATGTAAAATGTGCGAAGCAAAATGGGACAAACTGTTAAAAATAAAAACAAGCGGCAGAGATGATTCACATTCAGATCAGTATCGATTTCCATACGAACCAACACCATACCGTGTACTGGAGCGCCTGGCTAATAGCGGCCTGATCAGGAAAGGAGATACTTTGCTTGATTATGGAACCGGTAAGGGACGTGTATGCTTCTATCTTTCTTATCAGACCAGATGCAAAACGGTAGGAATTGAATACGATGAGCGTATTTATAAAGCTGCACAGGAGAATCAGGAGCATGCAGTTTCAAGTGCGAAAACTTCATTTACTATGACATGTGCGGAGAATTATCCGGTACCTTTAGAAGCAACAAAGTTCTATTTTTTCAATCCCTTTTCTGTAGAAATCCTGCAGAAAGTACTGGCTAGGATTCAGGAATCCTATTATGAGAAACCGCGGGAAATAGAACTGTTTTTTTACTATCCATCGGATGAATATGTCAGTTATTTGATGACACAGGAATATTTGATGTTTGAGGATGAAATTGACTGCAGAGATTTATTTGAGGGGAATGATGGCAGAGAGAAAATTTTGATTTTTCAGATGCTGTAAGTTAACCAGATTAAGTAAACAGCGAAGCAGATATTTTTATCCGTATGTATTGGATGAACCATCTATAGGACTTCATCCGTCTAATATTGAAGGACTGAACGCGGTCATGCATGATCTGGTGGCAGATGGAAACTCTGTGCTGCTTGTTGATCATGATACGCAGATTCTTTCAGAGTCCGACTGGATCATTGAAATGGGACCGGAGGCTGGTGCAGGCGGCGGTTATGTAATCGCAGAGGGCAGTATTTCGGAGATCACAGAGAATCCGAAATCAATGATAGGTCCGTTTTTATCTGGAAAAGCAGAAAACAGAATAAGAAAACAGGCAGACGAAAAAGAGATGTTTTCATTTGGAACAATGCATCTTTCTACAGATTCCATTCACACAGTAAAACCATTGGAGGTAAATATTCCCAAAGGAAGACTGACAGTTGTGACGGGAGTTTCCGGTTCAGGAAAAACTACGATGGTTCTGGAAAGTCTGATACCCGGACTGGAAGCCATGATCAATGGCACAAAACTGCCGAAACATGTGAAAGATATTTTTACAGAGGATTCGGCAGAGCTGATTTCACATGTAAAGCTTATTAATGCATCACCGATCGGCATTAATGTCCGATCAACAGTGGCTACTTATGCGAATGTCCATGATGAACTTCGAAAGATTTATGCGAAAACAGCAGATGCGAAGAATGCAGGACGCAAAGCCGGAGATTTTTCTTATAATACAGGAAAACTGCGTTGTCCTGTCTGCGATGGAACGGGCGAGATCAGTCTGGATGTACAGTTTCTGCCTGATGTGGATGTTCCGTGTCCGGAATGCGGTGGTTCCCGTTACGGAAAAGAAGCGTGGCAGATTTACTATGAGAATAAAAAAGGAAAGAGATATTTTCTGCCACAGATGATGGAAATGGAGGTCAATTCAGCACTGGCGGCAACTGAGGATCTTAAAGTTGTACATCAGCGTCTGGAAACACTGGCAGATCTGGGACTTGGTTATCTGACTCTGGGAGAAGAAACACCGAGTCTGTCAGGCGGTGAAGCACAGCGTCTGAAACTTGCAAGTGAGATGGGAAAAGGTCAGTCAGATTCAGTGTTTGTTTTTGACGAACCGACGATCGGACTGCATCCGCTGGATGTTGAGACATTACTGCAGGTATTTCAAACTCTTGTAGATAATGGTGCAACAGTAATTGTGATAGAGCATGATCTGGATGTGATCCGTAATGCAGATTATGTTATTGATATGGGCCCCGGCGGCGGTGAAGCCGGAGGCAGGATTGTGGCAGCAGGTACACCAAAACAGGTGGCAGAGAATGAGAAGAGTGTTACGGGAAGATACATTTTTTATAGAAATGATGGAGAATAATTCAAATGATAGTAAATCAGTGCTCAGAATATTTACGTACTAAATCAAAAAAATTATATGAAAACTATAAAGATAACTGTACAGTTGTCCAGAGAATGTTGGAAAAATATAAAAAGATATATCCTAATATTTCCGATTACTCTATTATGCATTTTATAGACATTGCAGAATTTTGTGATTTGATAATGGATAAACAGAGACTGAAAGATTTAAATGAAGATGAGTGTTACTGCCTTTTGGTTGCGGCGCTGTTTGCGCATACCGGATTTGGTTTAGACAAGGAAAGGATGAATAAATATATAAACAAACTGGGAATTCAAAAGCAGACAGAATCGCTTACATTCTTTCAGATTATGAGTAAATATCATGTTTTGTTCAGTGCATGTCTGGTAGAAGAATATGGAGATATATTTGAGTTTCCGTCAGAGATACATAAATATGCGATAATCAGTATGCTGCGCTTTATTGGCAGAAATAGCGATGATATTAATCAGTTAGAAGAAGTTTTATTATTGGACAATAAGAATACTGTCAGATTAAAAGAGCTGGCTGCGATTTTATCTATTGGAAACCAGCTTGCGGAATTAAAAAATACAAATCTTGATCTGAGTTACGAGGATTTCGATAAATATAATTCTGAAGAAATCGTTGGATTTGTTGAAAGAAATGTTGTAAAAAGTATTGAGGCTAAGGATCGTAAACTGATGATAGAAGCAGGTGGTTCGGATTCTGCATATGCACTTATCGAAAGAAAAGCAAATTTAATTATAAATAATTTTGAGAAAATTCTCGGCAGTCTGGCTCATAGGGCAGGTGATAATAAGAACCTGTTTTCTGTTGATTTCATAAAACTTAAGCGTATTCTGTCCGCTGAAAGTTCAGAAAAAGTATATCTTAATAAAGAAATCGAAGAATCATGGACAGACGATGACAGGGAACTGTTTTGCAAACTTTCTTTTGAAGAAAGAGTGTTTTATGCCGATTATCTATCTACAGAGTTTGAAATAACTAAATTTCTTGTAGATTTTGCAAACACAAATGGAGCAGTACTTTCAGGACTGGAGTATAGAGTAAAATCACCGAAGTCTTTATATAATAAGCTGTATCAAAGAGTGGAGAAGTCATTCTTTGATACAATAGCAGATGTTATCCGTTATACAGTAATACTGGATCCCTCAAATTATGTTGAACAGATACATACTGTTGTAAATTCTCTGTATGAGAAAGACTGGAAGATATATTCATTGAAGAACTATTGGATTAATAACAATTTTCCATATAATGGAGTAAACGCCAAATTTAAAAATCCACATAACTATCGTATCGAAATTCAATTTCATACACAGGAAAGCTTTGATGTGAAAATGAGTAAGGAAGACCATGATTTGTATGAACAGAGGAGAGTCCTTGAACCTGGATGCGATGAGTATAACAGAATATTGCAGTTACAGTTAAAGTTATATTCGGATATGGAGTATCCTGAAAATATTGCACTTTTAGAGAAAATTTGAGAGAGGTTTAAAGTAATGATAAAAGTACTTTTTGTGTTCCACGGCAATATACTGACATTCCTCTGAAAATCCTTTATTTACAAGGGAAAACTAAGATGTGTAAACAGTGTTTGCACAGGTTTTACACGGTTTAATGAAATATAAAAACAATGAGAACAGAGAGTCTTATATCCACAATATACTTTATAGGCAGAAAATTAATAATATCAGGAACAGCAGTTGCGTACAAGACTGCTGTTTCTGAATATCTAAAAAAAGCCGAGAAAATAATTGACCCAAATGGGCTTGCAATGTGGATGTGTATACTATATAGTATAGGCTGTAAACAGCAACCTAAACTTTTCTAATAAACAATTTTTCTGGCAAATATCTGCCACTAATTCCAAAGATAAAAATACATAACTTCAAAGAGATTAAGTATTTAATAAAATCTGTTAAAATGTTATAATGTAGATAGGAAAAAGGAGTGTTATATGAATAATACGATTTTTGATGATGTATTTCGTACAATGATCGAGAAGATGCCATACTTGGCAGTACCGCTGATCAATGAAGTATTTCATACATCTTATCCAGAGGACGTGAAGATTACACAGCTTCGAAATGAACACCAGCAGGAAGACGGGGAGATTATTACGGATTCCTGTCTGCTGATTGGAAAGAAAATGTATCATATTGAATGCCAGAGCACAGATGATACTACAATGGCTATTCGCATGATCGAATATGATTTTGCAATTGGCATAGAACATGCAGAAAAGCAAGGACGCAGATACCGGATAGAGTTTCCGAAATCTTGTGTATTATTTCTGAGAAGTTCTGGAAACACGCCGGATTATCTGGAAGCAGATGTAGTTTTTCCAGATGGAAATACATATTTATATTCCATACCTACTATAAAAATGGCTGATTATACAAAAGACAGCATCTTTGAGAAAAACTTATTAATGTTGTTGCCATTTTATATTATGAGATACGAGAAAAAAGGACATGATTTTAATAATAATCCAGAATTATTTCAGGTACTCTTAAATGAATACGAAGAAATCAGGGTAAATCTGGAAGAAGAACTGACAGAAACTGGAAAATCAGAATTGTATACAGATTTGACGAAACTAATTGTAATAATTGCGGATTATATTTTCCGTGAAGAAGACGATGTTCGGAAAGGAATAGGTGATATTATGGGAGGAAAAGTTCTGGAACTGGAATCTGAAAGACTTAAAGCAGAGGGAAAAGCAATTGGACGTGCAGAAGGAGAGGCAATCGGACAGGCACGAGGCGAGGCAATCGGGCAGGTTCAGGGAGAAGCTCGACTGGGAAGCTTGATTACTCGATTGATTCAGGATGAGAGAACTGAAGAAATTCCGATTGTATCAACAGATTCTAAAAGACGTGAGCAGTTATATAGAGAATATAATCTTTAAGGAAAAGAAAAATTGGAAAAAAAGGAAAGTATATTGCCACCAATTTCGTTTGTTTTTCCAGATTAATTAAAATGAATATTATGTTTTCAAAGCAGTAGGATGAAAGGAATGTGACCTTTCTCCTACTGTTTTTTGTGCATTTTATTTTTTTACACCAGTTTACAACTTTTATAAATGAGTGCCCCTTTGCTGAATAAGCCGCTTCAGGGCTTTTACAACAGCATTTGATTTTATACTGTTTTCGATGTTTTGTACGAAA
>NZ_JBQHWS010000160.1:0-6590 GCF_052063845.1 Blautia sp. HCP3S3_D9 | reverse complement strand
TGCGCAATGCGCTTCATCCACAGGTTAAGGTGGCATAAATCGTTATTTTGTTAGCTGAAATATTGAATTTTCATGGTGCAAAGCCCATTTTGGGTATGGGAAGTCTTAGTATTTTAATACTTATGCGGCAGTTGCAGAAATTATAATCTGGTTTGTGATCTTTGGTATCCTCTGGAAGAGAATGAATGACAAATATGGGGATACGGGTTCACGTAAGAAAAAATAGTTATTTTACTTAAAAAGACAGGAAGAAGCGGAATTAAGAATTAATTTGGCCGATAAACTTTGCCGTATGAATAAATAAAAACAGAAATTTAGAGACAGGGTATAAATATGGAGAAGTATTCAGTACTGCTTGTGGATGACGAGGAGGACGTTATCCAGATTATTATGAAGAAGATGGATTGGGAGAGCATGGGGTTTCAGATCGCAGGCTATGCACACAACGGTGTGGAAGCTTTGGAAATGGCAGAAGAACTGCAGCCGGATGTGGTGATGACAGATATTAAGATGCCATATATGGACGGACTGACTCTCAGCCGTAAACTCAAGGAACTTTACCGCACAGTAAAGATTATTATATTCTCAGGATTTGATGAATTTGAATATGCAAAAGAAGCGATCCAGATTGAGGTAGAGGAATATATTCTCAAACCTATTGATGCCGGAAATCTGAAAGAAGTATTCGGAAGAATACGTGAGAAAATTGACCGGGAGATGGATGAAAAAAGAAACGTAGATAAGCTGCGGGAATATTACATGGAAAGTCTTCCGATTCTTCAGGAGAACTTTTATACTTCTCTGATCGACGGCAGAATTCCAGAGGATGAGATTGAGCGATATCTTGATGATTATCAGATCAGTCTGACAGGACCATATTATGTGGTATCCATTTTACATATCAGTGCGACAGATATTTCACAGAATATGAATACATTCCTGTTGGGGGTATCCGTAAAAAAACTGGTGGAAGAGCATATGGAGGATGAATGGAAATCCAGAATCCTGATGTATCTGGGAGACATTGTGGTGATCACACAGCTGGAACGGCAGGATCAGATCAATGCATTTACAGACTTTATGGATCAGTTATGCCGTCTGGCAAAGCATGTCTGTGAAGCGGCAGTGACTGCAGGAATTGGATATGTATGTAATAATCTTCCGGATATCCGCCAGTCCTGGCAGGGTGCAAGAAGTGCGGTTTCCTATCGTGTGCTTTATGGGAATACACGGGCTATCAATATAGCAGAGATCGATCCTATGGAGAATGCAGACGAACGCTGGGAAGAACAGGAGATCCAGAAAATTCTGAAGAAAATCCGAATGGGAAGCAGGGAGGAACTGGAAGAAGAAATCGGTCAGTGCATCCATAGATTTGTAGAAGATGGAACCACCATGCAGAAATATCAGATTTTTATCATGGGTCTGATCACAGAGATTTTCAGATTCTGTACAAATAATCAGTTGGATATTACAGAATTCTATGGTGAAAAGGGAGAAGTCTTTGAGCGATGCATGCAGATGGAATCACCGGAGGAGTTAGAACAGTGGCTTCTGAAGATTGGGGAAAAGCTGCAGGAAACTGTTCAGCAGGAACGCCAGGCAAGTACAAAATCCTTTGTGTCTAAGGCTATGGAATATGTGCAGGAGAACTACAGGGACCGTAATATATGGATGCTTCTCAGAGTCAGCTGACGCAGAATGAGCAGGTTAAAAGTCTGATTGATAAAGGATGCGATGTGATATGTGTAAATCTGGTAGACCGTACAGAGCCCACTACGATTACGGATCTTGCAGAGAATAATCATGTTCCCATTATATTTTTTAACCGTGAACTGGTCGCAGAGGATCTGGAACGCTGGGCGGAACTGTATTATGTGGGGGCAGATGCTTCAGAGTCGGGAACTCTGGAGGGGGAACTGGCAGCAGATGCGTTTAAGACAAATTCTTCTATGGACAAAAATGGCGATGGTATCTGTCAGTATGTGGTGCTTGAGGGAGAAGCCGGACATCAGGATTCCATTGTACGTACTGAATATTCTGTAAACACTATGGTTGAGAAGGGGGTAGAGACGGAAAAACTGGGATATGCCATTGCCAACTGGAACAGAGCACAGGCTCAGACAAAAACCGCTGCAATGCTGACTCAGTTTGATAATAAGATCGAATTGATCATTGCTAATAATGATGATATGGCACTGGGCGCTATTGATGCATTAAAGGCATCTCAGATTCCAAAAGAGGAGTGGCCTGGTGTAGTAGGGATTGATGGCACGGATGTAGGATTGAATGCAGTAAAAAACGGAGAGATGCTTGGAACTGTCTATAATGATAAAGAAGGACAGGCACAGGAAATGTTGAATCTTGCCTTTGTGATCGCCACAAATGGAGAAAAAGATGAGATTCCGTTGCTTAATGGGAAATATGTACGGACACCGTATCATAAAGTTACATTGGACAATGTAGAAGAATATGAAAATAAACAAGGGACTGCCAATTGACAGTCCCTTATATAATGAGCAAATAAGATTAGTTAGATCAGAATGCTTTAGAGAGTTTTAATATAATTTAACAGTTCATCCTTCTCAGCTGCTGTTAATTTATGTCCGGCAGTGAAAGCGCAGACAAAATTCTTGAGAGAACCCTGATAGGAATCTTTAATGATATCCTGGGCATACTGTTCATAGAACTTCTTTTCTGTGACAGATGGGATGTAAATGGCTCTCTTTCCGCTCTTATCAATGTTTAAGAATCCTTTCTGTGATAAACGGGAAAGAAAAGTATTTACAGTCTGTTTCTTCCATTCCTTATGTTCTGTTTCGTTAAAGTGTACCATGATTTCAGAAAAAGTTGCAGGTGTTTCTCTGGTCCATAAATATTGTAAAATATAAAACTCTGTTGCGCTCATTGCATTTCGTACCATTTGTTATGTCCTCCTTATTAGTGATATGATGTGTACCTACCGATGAGGTAATAAACATTACTGATCATTCCGTGACCAGTAACTGCTAAAGTACACATGGTACAGGGATATGATGGGGTCACAAAGATATTATTTTTATTAAAAATCTGTTATTAAATAATAATTTTTGGATTGCAGACCTTAGTATTATTCTAATATAAAAACAGTAGGATTACTAGGTGTAGAAGTATACAAAAATTCAAGTAAAAAATCAGTTAATTTATCTTGTGACAGCAGTGAATTAGTAACAGGTGAAACAAAATATAGTCAGGAAATCAGTATTTATACAGTTGCTTCTCTGATCATGCAGTATTGTTTCAGCCCAAAGTGATGCTTTTCCACAATTCCATAAGTTTTAAATCCAAAATGTTTATAAATAGGAACATTGTTGGGATTGTGGGTTTCCAGAGAAATCAACATTTTATGTTGCTGGGCGTAATTGATCACTTCGTCCATCAGGATTTCGGCGAGACCATGATGCTGGTGGTCGGGATCAACTGCAAGGTAGATCACATGCAGGCGATCGGTCTGATGAAGCTGGTCGGTCCAGCTGGAGTTCAGATAATCTTTTCCCTGAATGAAATTCCAGAAGGTTTTGAGGCTTGGATCTTCCTTAATGAGACATCCGTCTGTAGTAAGGGTCGCTTTGGCCTCAGTGAGACAATACTGCAGAACATTGTAAGGTTCACTTTCATCAGAGACAACCAGAATGCTGTTCAATTCACTGCTGTCTGAGTAAATCTCACATGTCTGAAAGAACTCGGTCAGATCGCAGGAAAATAATTCCGGCAGAAGTCTTTCTCTGGTGTCATCATCAGGGATCAGGGTATGATACAGAGGATCCTGTGCGAAACAGACGGTTAACAGTTTCTGTAATCGTGGTAAATCTTCTTCCTGTACTCTGTACAAATTATCACTTTCCATGGTATGTAGTAATCTCCTTATTTATTGTCGGGGACACTTCGAATGATTGGAGAGTCCCCAAAGATATTAAACTGTAAATGTATTTAACCGAATCAAGTAAGTCTCCTGCTTCAATTGCGAAGAGCAATAAGTAGTGAAGCGGATTGCGATATTCGCTTGACTTAGATCAGGTAAGTATTGAATCGTAAGGGGAATATCCGTCTGATTAAATAACAGGGCTCTCCGTCAGGAGGATAAAAAAGCAGGCGGAATTCACTATTAATAGTATCAGATAGAAAGCAGGTTGCTGTAAACGTTATCTAACATTATCGACAGTTTGTTCACGGAGTTATTTAGATAACGGATATCATCCTTATAATAGGCTTTCTGTCTGCGCAGGGCAGCCTCCAGACGGCGGATTTCACCGTCAAGTTCAGGGGAATTTTCTTCCATGCGCTGTTTCAGTTTCTGCACGATCCCGTAGAGGTTTTCGTGATGCATGATACGTCCGGCACCCCACATCAGGCGGTCTTTTGGCTGGTGAAGGATGTATTCGGTGAAGTGGTAGTAGACTTCTTCATCGAAAAGGAATGCGTACATATTATTGTCTACACGGTAGAGTGCTTTCAGGGCATCTACGATATTTCCTTCAGATAAAGCCTGGCTGGCTTTTTCCAGCTGCTGGATGTTTTTGGAAGCAGCTTCCTGTGGAAAAATTACTTCGTCCTGCCAGTTGAGGCGTACCAGATAATCCTGTGCCTTGCGGAAAATCTTCAGCAGTTCCAGTCCTGCAGGTTCCCATTTATGACGGAAAGCAGTGCGGGCTTCGGAGTTGGAAAGTTCTGCATATTCAGCGTTGATCTGGCAGATTTTTTTATAAATATGCTCCGCAGAAACAGAAACTGTCTGCAGATTATTAAGCAGAATCGTCTGCTCCGGATCAGCAAATGAGAGTGCGTTTTCGTGGATACTGTCTGCGGCTGCATTCATGGTATTGCTGAAATTCATCGGCGGCAGGACAAGTCTGTCAATGGCCATGATCAGTTTCAGATAGCATTCATGATGGAACTGATAGACAGCTTCCTGGTAAACATCCTGGTTGTCATACTGAGAATGGTAATAATTCTGCATGAATGGACCGGCACTGAAATCATTGACTGTGGACGGGATACCTGCGATCGCCATAGAGAAATCGTCGGACCATGTCTCGATCGGAGCGAGGACAGTAATTCCGTCTGGATATGCTTCTTTCGGGACAGACAGGCTGTTTGTAAATTGTCTGATGAAATCTGCATATTCGTAGGTACAGCGGATGGCATCCTGTGTATTGTGTGCATGTGCAGGAAGCTCGAAGTTCAGGTCTGCGATCACTTTTCCCTGCCAGTCCGGATGTACACGGAATACCTGATTATAGGCTCCGGTGGACCAGTCATATTTAGAATCAATGATTCCCCATTCTTCGGCTGCCATTGCACAGAAGACGATGGTGTGGGCAGGTTTATAACCGCCTCTTATCAGTGCGCGGGCGATGCCGAGCATCATGGCGATCGCTGCATTGTCGTCCTGAAATCCGTCGAAATAGGAATCATAGTGGGCGGATAATAGAATCATAGAGTCTGTCTCAGTACCTTGTATTTTACCTACGATATTGCTGGCTTTTGTGTCCGGAATAACTCTGGAACGGGCATCGAGAGATACCTTCAAAGAGAGCTTTCGTAATAAATCAGGATCTGTTTCCTGAGTATTTCCTGCGTGATCCAGTTTTTTCAGCAGTGCATTCTTCAGGATCCGTGCATCTGCCTGGGACAGAGAGAAGGCTGGTGCAAAATCCGGGCCTGCGATATCCTGTGCATTCAGTGCAGTTTCTGCGATTTCTCCGTAGCCGTTTGCCTGAACTGCGATCAGGGCAGCAGCACCGCGCAGATAAGCCTGATAAACCGGAAAACTGATCCACCATTCATCACGCTGGTTGATCTCTACCATAACCAGCTTTCCTTTAACATTTACGCCTTCGTAATCAGCGGCAGTTCCCTTTCCAAGATAAACAAGTTCGTAATCCTGAAGGCCGTCTGTCTCGAAATTTGTCTGATATCCGCCCATCTGGAAGGAGTACTCCTGTCCGTCCTCATCTGTAAATTTCAGAACTGCTTTCTCGAATTCCCAACCGTCCAGTGTAAATGTATCTTTGGTTACATCGGTAAGTCCGATAGCTTTCATTTCCTTATATAACATATCTCCTGTAGCTGTTTCGGCATTGGAACCTGCGGTACGATAGCCCAGAATAGGGTTTGTTTTCTCTTTTTCCATGCGTTTGGCAAGCTGGTAGGACCAGTCGGTGTCAATGCAGGAAATACAGGAATCTTCAATGTTCAATGTAATCGCCTCTTTCCTGATATATATTGCTGGAAATATTTTAGCATAGCAGAGTAACTTCGACAATAATACGTGAAAATTTAGCGAAAATGTTTGCATAATTCTGCGTTGTTTTAGCGTAAAAAAGCAGAAAATGTGAAAAAAGTGTGAAAATTGTATGTTTTTAAATACAATCAAATTTTTTTTGTTAATTACTGGAAAAACTATAAAAAAATATTTTATACTGTATTCGTAAAAATTAAACCTAGATTATTCGCGGAACAGCCGTGAAACCGGCTGAAAGCCGCATAGTTACTGTGTTTTAACAGTATATTGCTTTTCACCTATCAAGTGAATGAAAAAAGAGCATCCA
>NZ_JBQHWS010000159.1:0-6670 GCF_052063845.1 Blautia sp. HCP3S3_D9 | reverse complement strand
AAAAGATTTGAGATCTGTTAAAACCGTGCACTTTATTATACCATCTTTGAGCAGAAAACACAGTAAAATCAATGGTTTTAAGCTGATTTTTCTTTTAATCAGCAGACACTATTTATAAACTTTTCCATTTCCATTACACTGACTACCATAAACAATATATCCATCTGCGCCGCTGATTCTGCTCCATTCTATCTTTATAGAATCATTAGACTGAGTTACAGAACGTACTTTCAGATTTCCATATCCTGTTGTTGCATTTATAATTGGTTCATCTGGAATCTTCACAGTAATTGTTACTGATTCATTGAGTTTACCATCTTCTGTCGTTGCTGTAATTGTAACTTCGCCATTACCTACAGCTGTCACTTTTCCGTCCGCATCTACAGTAGCAACGTTTTCATCACTGGATTTCCAGATCAGCTTATCGTATGCATTATCCGGTTCTACCTTTGCTGTGATCTGCAACGTGTCACCAATCTTTGTAAGAGTTTTATTTTCTGCTGTAAGTGTCAGCTTCTCAGGTGAAATTTTCACTGTAATGGTTACGGTTGCACTGTGTTTTCCATCTGCTGATGTTGCTGTGATGGTTACTGTTCCGTTGGCAACTGCTGTTACTTTGCCGTCTTTATCTACTGTTGCAACTTTTTCATCACTGGACTTCCATGTAATGGTCTTGTTATCTGCATAAGACGGTTTTACTGTTGCTGTAAGCTGTAAAGTTTCACCCACTTTTGTCAGATCTGCTTTATCGTGTGATAAAGTTACATCTGTTACAGGATAACTCGGTGTACTTGGATAGCTTGGTGAAGATGTGTTGTTTTTCACATCCACGTATGCTACTGCATAAGTAGAAAATTTATTGGTTTTGAAGCTCAGGTTATTACCATTACGTGTTGCATCCAGACGATCAACTTTGCTGTCATGGATACGGATTACATAAAAGTTTCTGGTAAATCCAGAAGGAACATTCCGCGCTTCTTCTGAAAGTTCCAGTTCAATTGTAACTTCTTTATTCATATCCTTAATTTTACTTGATTCAACTTCATTATTTCCAGTTTTGATATTCTTACGCATAGATATATCAAAGTATTCTATTTTTTTCTGCTTCGGACTTACAGCTATATCTTTTATAATATTATCCAGTTCTGTTTCTGCCTTGGAAACTTCTTCTTTAGAAACTGTCTCCGTAATCTCCGTCACTTTTGTAGATATATTAATATCCACCTTTGTATTTGGATCCTCATACTTTTCTATTTCTTTAGGTGACAGGATATCCTTTACATTAATTTTATCCAACCCAGTAACTGTCGCATTAGTCACACCTGATTCAACAATAACTTCTGTAGAAATACGATTTCTTTTTTCATCTTTTTTTAATGTATTTGTTGGGATTATCTTTCTGCTGGTAAATTCTTTACCATTCATTGTTACAGTTGCATCAAAATAGATAACACTTACCTTGCCATCAACACTGTTCACTGACATTGGTATCACATCGCATCTTCTCGCTATTGTATGATATTCATTATGTATAAGTTCCTGATGTACTAATTTCCTGTTCTCCGATTTGAAGCGATGTACTTGCATCACCTGCTGAAAATGTTTCTGCTTCTGTCTCATCTGTAAATAAATCAATATCATTCTCAGAAATTTCTGATTCTGTCTCTTGTAAAGTTTCTGTTGCAGAATCCATTAAATCTCCTGAACTAAATTCCTCCTGACTTGCAGAAATTTCCTCTGCCGCAAATGTCAGACTTCCCTGGCCTGTAATTATAGTTAATGCCAGAACCCAAGCCATAACTGTTGAAATCCTTTTTCTATGCATATACCTTCCTCCTTTTCCCTCTGTTGCAGATAACTCTGGATGTTGTAATACAATCCTCATATTTTCATGCCGCAACCATCCATTTATTTTCTACAATACTTTTTGTTCTCATCACAATATAGTAACATATATTTAAATCACATTTTTAACATTTACATAAATAGCCATAGTTGCATACATATTTGGTTTTTCTGTCATTTATTTTCTCAAGGTTCATGCTGCTAACTATCACTGTTAAAATAAACAAAAAATTTGTCGAAACATTTTTATTGCAATGCTTTTCCATATACATTATAATTAGTCCAAAGAGTTCTTCTGTTTTAGAAAGGTCAGAAGAACAAAATGAAAAAATTTAAAGACCTAACAATACGGGACGCATTTATGTTTGCCGCGGTTATGTCCGACCCGGAAATCTGCCGGAGAGTATTGGAACTTGCTATAGGGATTTCCATTGCTGAAGTTCATGTCCAGACTGAGAAAACTATGGTATATCATTCTGAATATCATGGAGTTCGTCTGGATGTATATGCTGCTGATGAAGCCAGAACACGTTTTAACGTAGAAATGCAGGTTTCTCTGCAAAAATATCTTCCCAAAAGAGGCAGATACTACCATGCACAGTTAGATATGGATGCTCTGCGTACCGGTGAATCTTATGAGGCTTTACCAAATACCTATGTTATTTTTATATGTGATTTTGATCCCTTTACTGATGGCTTATACAGATATTCTACCGGAACACTTTGCAGAGAAACTGGAAAAATGGTCAATGATGGAGTAGAAACCATATATCTTAATTCATATGGACAAAATCAGGACGAAGTACCAGCCGAACTGGTGCAGTTTCTGAATTATGTAAAAGATATTGGAAGAATTGACACATCATCCAATACAGATCCTTTTGTCAGAAATATTGAAAAGAAAATTGATGATATTAAGCAAAACCACTCTATGGAGGATCGTTATATGTTGTTGGAAGAAATGCTAAGAGATAATACAATTGAAGTTTATGTTAAGAATATCATTATGTCCTTAGAACATAAATTTCCAGTTTCTGACGAATTGAAAAATACCATATCTTCCGAGAAAAACGTTACTAAATTAGAAAAATGGTTTGCACTTTCATTAAATGCCAAATCTCTTGAAGAATTTGAGCAGAAAATGAATTAATGTGTAATATCATCTCTATATGTATATAAGACTTTAGATATATTTTCTTAAACTTCTATGCCCAAATCCGGGCAATATTCCATGTTAACAGCATTATTTAAGAAACAGTTGAACTCTTTTACCTTTTTCAACCTTCTGCGGTTCTCCTGCGATCTCGTATGCGATATCACGGAGATGTTCAATGGTTGTGAATGGAAGATCAACACACTCCATTGCCTCGATCAGGTCTTTTCTTCTCGGGTTGATAGCGATGCCGTAATCTGTGATAACTACATCTACGCTCTCGCCCGGTGTGGTTACTGTAGTTACATCTGTGCAGATCGCCGGTGTTCTTCCCTGAAGAAGTGGCGCGATAACGATTGCACATTTGGCACCTGCCGCTGTATCCGGATGACCACCCTGGGCACCGATGATCATTCCGTTGGAGTCTACAACGACGTTGCAGTTAAAGTTTACGTCTACCTCAAGGGCTGCAAGAATTACGAAATCCAGCTTGTTGACAACAGCACCTTTGTTAAATGGGTTCGCATACTCTCCTGCACTGATGCGGAAGTGATGGAGATCTTTTACAGACTCTACGGCTGCAAGGTCGAAGTCCTGGGTGTCAAGAAGTGCATCTACCTGGCCGTCGATCAATAACTGACACATCGGTTTGGTAAGACCGCCCACACCAAATCTCATGCGCACGCCACGTTCTTTCATGACTTTTGCAAGAGAGATGGTGGATGCGATAGATGCACCGCCTACACCAGTCTGATAAGAAAAACCATCTTTGAAATAAGGAGTATTTATTACAAACTGAGTACAGTAATCTGCCATCATAAGCTTACGCATATCTGTGGTAGGTTTGGCTGCACCAGTTGCAATCTTGTTTGGATCACCGATCTCATCTACTGCGACTACATAGTCCACATTTGTCATGGAAATATGTGCCGGGAAGTTCGGGAATGGAACCATACAGTCTGTAATGGCAACTACGTGATCTGCATACTGAGCATCTGCCATCGCATAGGAAAGCACACCACAGTCGGATTTTCCACCGATACCACGGCAGTTTCCGTATTCATCGCAGGTAGGAGTTCCGATGAAAGCAATATCAATCATTTTTCCATCTACTGTAAATACGCCGATACCCTGAGCCTTTTTCTCATCGATCTCGCGCACAACTTTTTCTGCGAAAATAATGTCTTTCTGTTTTGGTGTGTAAATGTCATGTACGATATTGATCTGACGCGGGTTGATAATGGATTTTCCGTCAAATCCCATCAGGTGGATCGTCTCAACATCCTGACGGAAACCTTCCATGTTGTCAAGATCTGTATAAACAGTATCGAAACACTGAACGCCTGCTGCTCTTGCAGCGATAACGAGGTTCTGTCTTGCACCCATCAGCTCAAGTCCTGTACCTGTGATATGTGTCTGGAGGTCTTTTGTATAATCACCGCCTGAAAGAGCGATACCGAAAAGTCTCTCAGATGCTTCGCAGATATCCAGAGCTCTCATAACACCTCTTGCGGATTCGATAGCTGCCATGATCAGGACACTTCCTTCCGGACGTCCAAAATCTTTCTCTGCCTGAGCTACTTCTTTTTCTACGATGTAAACGTCTTTGGCGCTCTCTGTTTTCGGGATACGGATGGAATCACAGCCGCCTGCTACTGCGCAGCGGATATCTTCTTTCCAGTAAGGGAAGTCCAGACCATTGATTCTGACTACTCGTTCGCATCCTCTGTAGTTAATGGTTCTTAATGCATGAAACAGGGAAAATCTTGCAGCATCTTTCTGGTTCTCAGCAACTGCATCTTTCTGGTTCTCAGCAACTGCATCTTCCAGGTCCAGCATAATAGAATCTGGTTTGTAAATATAAGGATCTTTGATCAGGCCCGGTTTCTGTGCGTTCAGGAACATCATGGTTCTTCTTAATCTTTTTTTATTTAGATTGATCATCGGATAGCACCTCCCCATGGTAAATCTTCTGTCTGTAAGACAGAACGGTAAACAGCTGCTTCAATTCTTGCTTTGATGGTGCAGTCCAGTGCACCTTTGTCAACCATTGTTACTTTCGCATTGTCTACACCAAGGTTTTTCAGTGTTTCCAGTGCTACCTTTCTGATCTGATTTCCGTACTGGTTAATAACAGAACTCTCCAGTGAAAATTCAACTTTGCCGTCTCCTTCTTCGATCATTACCTGACAGTCACTGGATTCCAGAGTTCCTGCTACAGCAGGTCTTGTGATTTCCATTTGCTTGTCCTCCTTATTTCTTTTGTGCTTTTTTAGGTTTTGGGTTGGCTTTATTTTTGACTTAACTTTTTCATCTGAGGCTATCATAAGATTGTAACCTTACAGGATGAACAGGGTTTATCTTAATATTTATTAAGGTAAATAAATTTCGCAATGGAAACAGGAGACTTACCTGATTCGGTTAAAAAGGCAATTACACTGATTGACAGACTGTGTTCTGTCTTTCATAATATTCTTTATAATCCAGATATTTTATAAAAGGAGGCACTTCTCATGCCAACTCCCCCCATTGAAGTCGATGACACCCTGAAAGAACGAAGCTCTCACGGTTCATTTGAACTTCCTGTAGAAACATACACTGACAACTGCGAAATCTTCCATTCTCTCTATAACCACTGGCATGATGAGATGGAACTGATCTATATTGAATCCGGCAGTGGTCTGGTACGTCTGAATAAAGAAATCATCCGTGTCAAGGCCGGTGACCTGATCATTGTGAACCGTGGCGTTCTCCATGGCATAAAAACAGATCTGAAGAATATCCTTTATTTCAGGAGCATTGTCTTTGACCTGAATTTCCTGTCCGGACCGGTGGGAGATTTATGTCAGGAACGTGTCATTTCCCTTCTGATGGAAAATCAGGCGGAATTTACCCATATTATTTCCAGATCTGATGAGAATTACGGAAATATCTGCCAGCTTTTTGACCGGATCCATGCCTGCCATAAAGAAAAAAAGCCATATTATTTCGTAAAATTAAAGGCTCTGTTCTTCAGCTTTTTCTACGAAATGCTCATGGGAAATTACATCACCCCCGCAGATAAGGAAGAGAACAAAAGTCTTGCTTCTATTAAAAAGATCCTGGACTACATCAACCTTAATTATTCACAGTCGCTGACTGCAGCAGAGCTTACTGCTCTCTCTAATTACAGCGAATACTACTTTATGAAACTGTTCAAGCAATATACAGGCAAGACCCTGATTGCCTACATCAATGACCTGCGCATTGAGAAAGCCAAGCCTCTGCTTCTGCACTCTGACTCCTCCGTCACAGAGATCGCACTGGAAGTAGGCTTTAACAACACCAGCTACTTCATTAAGAAATTCCAGCAGGTAACCGGAATGTCTCCTCACAAGTTTCGCAGAAACCTGTCATAAAATCGCAATTTTGTTGTATTTTTTTGAATAGACTGCTGATATAGTTATAGATGTCAGCAAGAGAACTTCTCTTACTGATATAACCAAAAAACAATATACTATTCAAAACTAAAAAAATAAGCAATCTAACTCATAAAAAACACATATTCATTTCAGAAAGGGAGATTACGATGGAAAATTTAGAAAAACTCATCTACGACCTGTATAAGAAAAATGTACGTCAGTGCACAAACGAAGAAATTTACAATGCATTATTGATTTATACCTGTCTCTT
>NZ_JBQHWS010000158.1:0-6729 GCF_052063845.1 Blautia sp. HCP3S3_D9 | reverse complement strand
GGCTCCTTTGTTTGTATTATTAATGGCTTCGAACACCTTAATTTTACCACAAATGGATGCTCTTTTTTCATTCACTTGATAGGTGAAAAGCAATATACTGTTAAAACACAGCAACTATGCGGCTTTCAGCCGGTTTCACGGCTGTTCCGCGAATAATCTAGGATAAATTATGAATCGATAAAAGCAGAAAACAGTTCGCCATATACAGACGTTTCCGTGGCATTATATGATATTGATCAGGATGGAACGAAAGAATTAATTTTATCACATGGAACGTGTCTTGCTGATTGGGTAAATGACATTTATACTTTAAAAGATGGAAAATATGTTAGTCAAATCGGAACAATAGGCAGTCAGGGCATGTTTTACACAGCGCCGGATGGAAATGGGATTTATTTCCTGTATGGATTTCAGGGTTATCAGGAAATAAATAGAATTACAAAGAGTGGAGAGAACATTACAGAAACTTTGATAGAATCAAGAGAACTTGGCGCAAATGAGAATTATACAGAATTTGACAACAAAATAGAATTGCTCACACCTGATAGTATTCCAACTGGCAATGCAACTTCCACTTACAATGTACAAGTAACAGCCCCAGATGGCGGTGTAAACATGCGCTGTGGCGCAGGAGTGGAGTATGACAAAGTTCTTCCAGACATGATTCCAAACGGAACAGTTCTGACTGTAACTCAGGAAGCAGTGGCTTCCAATGGAAATTCATGGGGCTATACAAATTATAATGGAACATACGGATGGATTGCGCTTACTCAGGTTACTAAATATGAAGAACCAACAGAAGGTGCTCCGATTCCACATACACGTTATGTGATTAACTGCAATGAAAGTATTACTCTTCGCACAAATCCAGATGTAAATGCTGCTGAAATTTGTCAGATTCCGTTGGGAACAGCCGTTGCTACATTCGGAGATGCCGGAAACGGATTTATTTCTGTGTATTATCAAGGTTCATCTGGGTATTGTCTGGCAAGTTATTTGTCTGCTCCGGTGGATTGACAATTCTGATTTTTGCTGTGAAACGGTAAAAGAATATTTTGACAACAGAATTCTATAATAGACTGTAATCTGTATATATGTAAAAATCCTCGGAACGTGAGTTCCGGGGATTTTCCATTTAATATATACTTATTTATCTGCCCCATAATATCTGTCATCGCCGAAGCCAAGGATCAGCATGAAGATTGGCTGTAAGAAGATAAGGCCAATGGCGAATCCTGTGCCTCTGCCAAAAGCTCTTGCAAGTTTAACACTGTACATAATGCTGATTATGGCAAGTATGATTTTGATCAGTACGATGATCATGGAGATCATTAAACTGTCGTTTGTTTCAAGAGTTCCCTGTAAGCAGGAAGATACGATTTCAAGAACTAATGTCAGCCAGAAATATGCAGGCTGCCATGCGATTTTATAAGAAATATAATCGCCATATATTGGAATAATACTTTTCCATCCGTCTTCCCCTGCTTTGATAAAGATCCTCCAGTTGGCAATGATCTGCAAAATCCACCATGCAAATGCAATCATCAGATACATACCACCTAAGAATACCATGCTGCTGATAGCTATAAGTCCCATTTGTGTTCCCCCATTTCTTTCTGTGAGATATGATACATGTATCGTTGGTGTAGAAACGTAGTTGAGAACTATGCTTGTTCTCCTGAAGTATTTATGCTAAATCCATTAAAGCATATTCTCAGTAGTTCGTCAATTATCAAAGAAGATTGTAAATTTTATATTTGCTAGTTGACTGTAAGGAATAAAAATAATGTCTGGTTATAAGTAAGAAAACTATTGTTGCTGTGGCATAAAACATATACTGCCAGTGAATGAAAAGCTGATAAGAGAAGGGTATAATGAGTGTAATAAAGGATGAGTGAATTGGAGATGGTCATTGACTGATATAGCGGAATCTGATAGATGAAAAAGAACAGCGGTATTCTGTTTATTTAATGGAGAACGGGATAATATTTTCGAGGATGACACGGTAGAAGTAACCGGTCTATCGTTGAGAAAAAGTTTATTTGGAAATACCAATGGCGGGGAAATGTAGGTTGTTGTATTAGTAGACTGCAAGGTCAATAATATTAATCAGGCAGAGTAAAGTTTAATAGCCTCTTTTGCCCGTTTTGTGTTATAATTTCTGTATAGCGAATAAATTGCAGATCAAACAGGGAGGAGATCACTATGCGAAAGAAAATGAAACAGATATGTTGTATATTATTATCCTTGATAATGTGTTTAGGTATGTCAATACCAACCATGGCAGCTTCGTCAAAATATAAAGCTGCTGTTGCAAGTTACAGGCAACTGATTTGGCAGTCTGGAGGAGATTACAAGATTATAGATCTTGATGGAAACGGAGTGCCGGAACTGGTAGTATATAATAGTTCGAAATGGGCTAACGAAGTATATACATATAATGTAAGTACCGGTAAAAAGAAATGTTTAAAAAGTGTTGGCGTAGGAAAAGGTTATAATATGCGGGCACAGTATTCTAAGAAAAAACATCAGGTAGCATTACCTACAGCTAATACAGGTGGAAATTCCTTATATATCTATAAGATTAAAGGACAGAGTGCAACAAAATCATTGGAAGCAGAATATCTTAATGGTCGTTATGGAAGATTTGATCCGGCGTACAGACCAGGATATAAGATTAACGGAAAAAGGGTCAGCTATGCAACATATAAAAAGAAAGTTTCTTCTGCTCTTAAAGGATTTACATCTATAGGATAATCCAGTTATTGTAATTGTAAAAATATTGGATATTGTTCAAAGTTTGGTGAAACTTAGAAAAAAGTCACAAATGATATTGAAATAGATATCTGTATGTAGTATAATCAGATGCAGATAAAAGAAAATTCTTCGGGGTTGTGGTGATCAGCATCAGCTGAGATTCCCTACCGGCGGTTATAGTCCGCGACCCGCTTCGGCGGCTGATCTGGTGGAATTCCAGAACCGACAGTATAGTCTGGATGAGAGAAGAACACGCGATATTTACCATACGTGCTCATTACCCCGGATATATGATCCGGGGTTTTTTTATATGTTGAAGAAAATCTTCATTATATAAAAAGCTTGTGGAATTTTCTTTTAACAGGATATGAGACATATCCATAGGGAATAATTTCAAAGGAGAAAAACAGTATGAGTGAACAGGTATTAAGAAATGGAAATGTGATGGCAAGAAGTAAGACGAGGACTATAACACAGATAGCCATGCTTGGCGCTATCGCAGGAATTTTAATGAATCTGGAGTTTCCGCTTCCTTTCCTGGCACCGAGTTTTTATCAGCTGGACTTTTCAGAAATCCCGGTACTGGTTGGTTCATTCGCAATGGGACCGATCGCAGGTGTACTGATCGAGCTGGTGAAGATTCTTGTGCATCTGGTAACGAAGGGATCTATGACAGCAGGTGTAGGCGATGTGGCAAACTTCATCTTTGGATGTACATTTGCAGTTCCGGCAGGTCTGATCTACCGCTATAAATCTGTTAAGAGCAGAAAACATGCAGTGATCGGAATGGCAGTTGGAACCGTACTTACAGCAGTAGTTGCATGCTTTATCAATGCATTCGTGTTACTTCCGGCATACGGAAAGGCTTTTGGAATGCCGGTAGAAGCATTTATTGAAATGGGTAGCGCAGTACACAGCTCTGTAAATAATCTTCTTACATTTGCAGCAATGATCATTTTCCCATTCAACATATTCAAATATGCTCTGACATCCCTGATCGTATTCCTGATTTATAAGAGAATACGTGTAGTTCTTAAGGGAGATTGATTTTATATCTGATAAAGAATAAATAAATTGGCAGTACAATAAATAAAAAAGAAGAACAGCCGTATGATGAAAAATCTGCAGCTGTTCTTCTTTTTATGTGTAAAAAATAATTACGGAAATTGTCAGACAGGCTTAAAAAAGATACGATAATATGGTAAGATAAAACAGACGATATAAACATCAGAATGTGAGGTTTATGAATAGCGAAAGGAAGTATCCATTATGGGACAGATACACAATATTGAGAAACTGACAGACTGTAAATTTTTGAATTTGTATCATTTAAATGCAACAAGTGTCCACAATACTCCTGTGTCATATTTCGTGGCATCACGTGCGAAGAGTATTAACGAATTAAAGATAAAAACAGGTAAAAATACTCCGGATGGTGTAATTATTTACAGTCTTTACGGAGAGAAAAAAGACAGGGTTGTATTGGTACGTCAGTACAGATATGCAATCGGCGGATACATCTACGAATTCCCGGCAGGTCTGGTAGAATCGAACGAAGAATTCCATGAGGGTGCAGTAAGAGAAATGTACGAGGAAACAGGACTGAAATTCACACCTCTGAAAGTAGATCCTGCATTTGAGAAACCATATTTCACAACGGTTGGCATGACGGATGAATCCTGTGCAACTGTTTACGGATATGCGGAAGGTGAGATCAGCAAAGATGCACAGGAAGATACAGAGGAAATAGAGGTTGTACTTGCTGACAGAGAAGAAGTAAAGAGGATTCTGCGTGAAGAAAATGTAGCGATCATGTGCGCATATCAGCTTATGCATTTCCTTCAGGATGAAGAACCTTTTGCATTTTTGAAGGAAGAACTTTAACCAAATCAAGCAAGTAGCGAAGCGGATGATTTTATCTGCTTGACTAAGGAGAATTAAAGGAGGATTAAGATAATGGCAAAATGGCAGAGAAGCTTCTTCCAGCCGGTGCTTCCGCTGGGGGAAGATGGACGAAGAGTTACAGGAAGTAAAGAACACATTGCACTTTCCAGAATGGCAGCAGGAGAGGGAATGGTCCTTCTGAAAAACGAGAAAAACACACTTCCGATCCGGAAAGGAACAAAAGTAGCACTTTTCGGTAAAGGAACTGTTGATTACGTAAAAGGCGGCGGTGGAAGCGGCGATGTAACCGTAGAATATATCCGTAATCTTTACGAAGGAATGAAGATCAAAGAGGATGAGGGAAAAGTAGAAATCTTTGATAAACTTGCGAAATATTATGAAGAAGATATCCAGAAACAGTACGCAGATGGTGCAGTACCTGGTATGACTGTTGAGCCGGAACTTCCGGATGAACTTCTGAACGAAGCAAGAGAATATACAGACACAGCAGTGATTACTATCTGTCGTTTCTCCGGTGAAGGATGGGACAGAAAATGCGAAGCTGCTCAGGACGGATATGTTCTTGATGGTGATGAAAAAAAGAACTCCGAACTGTCTGCGAAGATTTTCGAGGACGGTGATTTCTGCCTGACAAATGCAGAGAATGCCATGGTAGAAAAAGTAACGAAAGCATTTCCGCATGTGATCGTAGTCATGAATGTCGGCGGTATCGTAGACACCAAATGGTTCAAAGACTGTGACGAGATTCAGTCCGTTCTTATGGCATGGCAGGGTGGTATGGAAGGTGGTCTTGCAACAGCAGATGTACTTTGCGGTGATGTAAATCCATCCGGTAAATTATCCGATACCTACGCAAAAAATCTGGAAGATTATCCATCCACAGCAAATTTCCATGAGTCTGCATTCTATGTGGATTACACGGAAGATATCTACGTAGGTTACCGCTACTTTGAGACAATTCCCGGTGCAGCAGAGAAAGTAAATTATCCATTCGGATTCGGTCTTTCCTATACAGATTTCGACTGGAAGGTAACGGGTGCTTCCGAAGAAAATGGCGTGATCACAGTCCTCGCAGAAGTAATCAACACTGGAAAAACAGCCGGAAAAGAAGTTATCCAGCTTTATTATGGAGCACCTCAGGGCAAACTCGGAAAGCCTGCAAAAGTACTGGGCGCATTCAGGAAAACCAGCCTTCTCCAGCCAGGCGAACGCCAGATCCTTACCCTGAAACTTCCGGTAAACCAGATGGCATCTTACGATGATCTGGGAAAAGTATGCAAATCTGCCTATGTTCTGGAAGCAGGAGAATACGTAATCTACGTCGGCACAAACGTAAGAGATGCAGCGAAGATTGACTTTACATATGTAGTAGAAGAAGACACAGTTACTGAGCAGTTAAGTCAGAAAGTAGCTCCATATCATCTGCCAAAACGTATGCTTGCAGACGGTTCCTATGAGGAACTTCCGCAGCGTGAATACGTAGAAGAAGAGGGTCTGCCGAGACAAGACAAATACGCGATCGGACTTCCATGCCCTGACACAAGATTGCATAAAGGAATCGATTTCCTTGATTTTATCGACCCGAAAGGAATCCGCTTCTCAGATGTTGCAGACGGAAAGATGACTCTGGATGAATTCATGGATATCCTGAGCCTGGATGACTGTATTAATCTCCTTGGCGGCCAGCCAAACACAGGATGTGCAGACACCTTTGGTATGGGAAATATCCCAGAATATGGCGTACCAAACGTCATGACAGCTGATGGACCTGCAGGTCTCCGTATTCGTCCATGGGCCGGTGTAAAAACAACTGCATGGCCATGCGCTACACTTCTTGCCAGCACCTGGGATGAAGAACTGGTAGAGAAAGTCGGCAAAGCCGGAGCAGAAGAAGTAAAAGAAAACAACATCAGCATCTGGCTTACACCAGCCTGCAACATCCACAGAAGCCCGCTCTGCGGACGTAACTTCGAATACTATTCCGAAGATCCATACCTCGCAGGAAAGACCGGAGCAGCTATGGTTCGAGGTATTCAGTCTCAGCATATCGGAGCAAGCGTAAAGCAC
>NZ_JBQHWS010000157.1:0-6738 GCF_052063845.1 Blautia sp. HCP3S3_D9 | reverse complement strand
GTCATAGATATCCTCCATGAGTTCTTCTGTTGCCGCATAGGTATTGGTGTCGCAGATGACCAGCGGGGATATGTACTCTCTAAGCATTCCCTCTGACATCTCTTCTTCAAGCTTCTCTACTGCTCCGGCTTCTATCAAAATCTCTTTCACTGCAATCTGGTGTTCCCTGCCGCAGCTGCAAGGTCGGGCAAAATCGTCCGCATCAACTCGCATTTAAATTCTTCCTCCTGACTTTCTTGATTAAACTTAATTTTCTATAGGCATAGTTCATTGGTATTATACATGATTTTCCAGTAAAAATCAATCATTGTGCATGTGGCTGACAGTAGTAACTTACATTATTTCCGGCCCCTGCATGATACTCTATAAATTAAGGTAATTATATACAATCTTCGAAATGTTCTGTATATTTGTCACTGCAGTACCTTCCGGACAGTTCTCAGACATTACACATAAGATATAAGTTGTCTTTTCTCCATAGATAATCGCAATATCATGCTGGTCCTGATCTGTTTCACCGGTCTTATTGGCCGACTTGATCCCGTCCGGCAGTCCCTGCGGGATTTTCCAGGTGTTCTCCTGGTTTGACAAAAGATTCAGCATTGCTTCTGAAGCTTCTTTGCTGACACATTCTCCATTGTAAATCTTCTCAAGCAGTGTGCCGCAGTCTTTTACGGAAGTCATATTTCTGCCGCCCAGACTCTCCTGCGCAGAAGCTGCCGGGTGCAGAGTATGCTGTACCGTAGTTTCCGTGTAGCCCTCTTTTTTCAGGTATTTATTGATATCTTCAGCGCCTTTTTTGAAATCAAGAGCATCTGTCTGAAGCTTCACCAATTCGTTGCAGGATTCGTTATCGCTGACCGTGATCATATTCCATAAGAGATCATCCAGCTTCACTTCTGCTGTTTTCACGTCTGTAGTATTCAGCTTCTTCTCTTCATTTGCTTTTACCTGTTCCATATCCTGGTATGTTTTTGCCATTACGAAGGCCTTGATCAGGCTGGCAGAATACAGTTGGGTATCGTTGATCACGATTTCTTTGTCTTCGTTAAGGTCTTTGACATATACACTCCAGTTTCCCTGATATCCGGACAGGATGTTCTCAAGCTGAGGTTTGAGATTATCAATTCCCAGGTTATCCAGATTCAGGACTTTTCCTGTATCGTCTACGATAAATCCATCTGAAGTCACGGTACTCTCCTGCAGCAGCGCTCCATTTATACCGCCAAAATAGTAACTTCCATCAAAATTTATCTCATAACAGTTCATTTCAAGGGAATGGATCCCCGGCTCTGTTACCATTCTGCCATTTTCATCAAAATAGTAGTAGCCGTTCAGAGTAATCCCGTCTATTGCCAGGTTGTCAATATATCTTACCTGTGGCGCTGCAGACAGGCGGCCCAGATTATTTACAAAATAGAATCCGTCAAATTTCTCTGCAGTCTGGGTTGTCTGCGCTGCCTGCGCATCTGCTTCTGTTGTTTCATCTGCCTTATTCTCAAATGCCGCAACACTTTTTAAACGTTCCATATGTGGATTGCAGGCTTTAAACTTACCATCCGTATCATGGTAGTAATATCCGTCAAATACTGTTCCGTCTATTTCATAATCGTGAAAATAATGAACCTCTGCCTGAGTACTTCTGGCACCGTTCACATCCAGACAGTAGAATCCGTCACTCTTCATAATATATTTGCCGCTTCCGTCACCTATAGGCTGAATCTGCGCCTGTTCTGTGACAGAGGACAGGCTCTGCTGTGCTGCCGGAACATAATGTGGAAAAGCCATCATTATCGAGACAGCTCCTGCCAAAGTGCCTGCCGCTATAAAAGATTTCGCTGTTCTTTTGTTTTTTCTCATGTGCAACTCCTTTTACAGTTACTTTCCATGTTGTCACTGCTGTTTTCTAAGCATCCTGCGAAAATCCTGCAGAATATTTTCAGAAACCATTTTTTCATTTATCATTTCAACTCATGTTATTTTACAGTAAGCAAAGTATATATTGTTTTTTTCAGGATAGCAACATTTTTATCCTTTTTCCAGTAAAGCCCTGCTTTTTAATCTTGAGCACTGCCATTTTCCTGATTTGATAACTGTCCACTTTCCTTTACGCTATTCCAGAAATGATCAAGCTGTTCTTCTACTGTATTTAAAGTGCAGTTTCCACGGTCAGACCATTCTGCCGGAAAGAGATTCCGGTAATCGCTTCCCGCGAAACGTTCATCCAGTAGAAGTATGATTCCTGTATCTTCCTGCGTTCTGATCACTCGCCCTGCAGACTGCAGTACTTTATTCATTCCCGGATAACGATAGGCATAGTCAAATCCGCTGGCTCCTTTTTTATCATAATATTGTCTCAGTATTTCTCTCTGTATTCCAATCTGCGGCAGGCCGGTTCCCACAATGATCGCCCCGATCAATTTCTCTCCCATCAGGTCAATTCCTTCCGAGAAAATACCGCCCATCACGCAAAATCCTACCAGTGTCCCCTCTGATGTGGAAAACTCTTCCAGAAACTCTTCTTTCTCCTGTTCGTGCATTCCCGATGTCTGCGCAATACAGCGCACCCAATCAACTGAAAATTCATTTTCATACACATCCAGCACATCTTCCATAAATTTATAAGAAGGAAAGAATACCATATAATTTCCTTTTCTCGTCCATACTGTTTTGGCAATATACGATGCGATCCTGTGATACTCCTCATATCCTCTTCTGGTGTAACGGCTGCTCACATCACGGCCTGTAAGAATACATCGCTTCTCCTGTTGAAAAGGTGACGGAACATAAATCCCATAGTCGTCCTTTCTGGTGCTCAGAAGCGTCCGGTAATAGTCCATAGGAAGAAGCGTTGCTGAAAAGAACACGGTACTCTTTCCTTTCTCCAGGCATCTGCCGATGTTTGCCGCAGGATTTACGCAGAAAAGCCGCAGGACTACTTTTCCCTGATCTCCGATTTCTGTATAGACCACATAATTCTCATCCAACAGTTCATCAATATTCAGAAAATCTCTGACGCAGAAATAAAATTCCAGGAGCTGTTCCGGCAATTCTTTTCCACGAAGCTCTTCCAGCAGTTTATCCATTTCACCCATGACCTGCAGTATGCTCAGAGAAACAGCACCCGGATTCTGCAGGATTTCGTAATCTCCACATTCCTTTTCCAGCGTAAGCAGGTGCCGGTTTACCTTTTCCAATGCCTTTACAAGGCCTTTGCTGTAATCTGCTGCCAGCTTCTTTGCTTCCAGTACATCTGCTCTGTCCACATAGGCGCTGTACATTTCCCTGCCTCTGTCCACCAGATTGTGTGCTTCGTCGATCAGGAAGATATAATCTCCCGAAGTTCCTTCTCCGAAAAATCTCTTCAGATATACATTCGGGTCAAATACATAATTATAATCGCAGATCACTGCATCTACCCAGACTGCAAGATCCAGACATAGTTCAAACGGGCATACCTGCCACTTTTTTGCATACTCAAGCAGAGTTTCCCTGTCATATCTGTCCTGCGTAGTCCACAACTCATAGACCGCATCATTGACCCTGTCCAGATGTCCTCTTGCCCAGAGACAGTTCTCCGGATTGCATTCTACTTTATCGCAGAAGCATAATTTTTCTTTTGCAGTGATGGTGATCACTTTGAATTTCAGACCATGCTCCCTCAATATGGAAAAGGCTTCTTCTGCTACGGTTCTGGTGATCGTCTTTGCTGTAAGATAGAAGATATTTTCGCCCATTCCTGCGCCGACTGCTCTTACCGCTGGAAAAATCGTAGACATGGTTTTGCCTACGCCTGTAGGTGCCTGAATAAAAATCTGGCGTTCTGTGGATATCGTATGGTATACACTGGATACGATTTTCCGCTGTCCCTCCCGATATTCAAAAGGAAACTCCAGATTACTCATGGATGCATTTCGTTCTTTTTTCCATGCAAGCTGATAGGCGATCCATTTGTGATATCTGTCCAGCAGATCCTGATACCATTGTCTGAGTTCTTCCAGCGTATGGTCTTCCCTGAAATATCGAAGTTCCTCTGTATCCAGATTTCCGTAGGTCATCTGCACTCCGATCTTCTCAAGCTGCTGCTCCTGTGCATAGATCCGCGCATAGCACATTGCCTGGGCACGGTGGACTTCTACCGGCTGCTCAAACTGGCTGACATCTGCATAAACGCCCTTAATCTCATCAATGTAATACTGGTCATTTTCTGTGAATATTCCGTCAGCTCTGCCCTCTACCTGAATGTCCACATCTTTGTATTCTGTTATATATTTCAGGGAAACCTCTGCTCTGTAGTGGCTTCCCATACGGCCCTGTATCTTTCTGTGAAGTCTGCTGCCTTTCAGCATTGCTTCTTTGTCCGCAGAACCTCTGCGGTTGTCAAGGTCACCGCTTTTCAGTATAAACTCCACCAGATTTCTGACGGAAATGCGAACCAACGGTTTCTCCATATCTGCCTCCTGCATCCTAAAAGTTATTTTTCCTCACCATATGAGTGATCCACTGACCAATTCGCCTGATCACCTAATGCCTAATTATTCCTTCAGGTATAATATACGATTATAGCACATCTTCCTCATTCATAAAACGCAAAAGCCACCGGAAATCTATATACAGATTCCCGGCGGCCTGTTACATTCTTCAACTTCTGTATGGCTGAATCTTCAGAATTCAGCTTATTGTCTAATGTGTTAATTATATCTGAGTAAGTACAAAAATATCATAAATTGCTTTTACAGCAGCTTCGAAATCTCTGTTCTCAACACCGATGATGATGTTCAGCTCACTGGATCCCTGATCGATCATCTTAACGTTTACATTTGCATGGGCAAGTGCAGAGAAGATTCTGCCTGCTGTACCTCTCTGGGATTTCATTCCGCGTCCTACAACTGCAATCAGTGCAAGGTCAGATTCCATTTCTACGAAATCCGGCTGTACTGCACGATGGATTCCTGCGATTACCTGCTGTTCTTTTTCCTCAAATTCATCCTGATGTACATATACAGTCAGTGTATCGATTCCGGATGGGATATGTTCAAAACTGATTCCCTGATCTTCGAATACCTGAAGAACTTTACGTCCGAAACCAACTTCGCTGTTCATCATGGATTTCTCGATATTGATGGAGCAGAAGCCTTTCTTTCCGGCAATACCGGTAATTGTATATTTCGGTTTCTTGCATGTGCTTTCTACAATGAAAGTACCTTTATCTTCTGGTTTGTTTGTATTCTTGATGTTGATCGGGATTCCCTCTTTACGAACAGGGAAGATTGCATCTTCATGAAGAACAGTTGCACCCATGTAAGAAAGCTCACGAAGCTCTCTGTATGTGATTGTCTCGATCACTGCCGGATTCTCTACGATTCTCGGGTCTGTTACAAGGAAACCGGAAACGTCTGTCCAGTTCTCATAGAGATCTGCTTTGATTGCTTTTGCAACAAGGGAACCTGTTACATCAGATCCACCTCTGGAGAATGTCTTAACTGTTCCATCTTCATATGCACCGTAGAATCCCGGGATTACGGCACGTTCACATTTTGCAAGTCTCTTGGAAAGAAGCTTGTCTGTCTTGTCTGCATCGAAGTTTCCGTTCTTATCAAAACGGATTACGGTTGCTGCGTCTACAAATTCATAGCCAAGGTAAGCTGCCATTACTTTACCATTGAGGAACTCGCCTCTGGATGCTGCGTAATCAGAACCTGCCTGCGCTTTGAAATCTTTTTCGATCTGTGCAAATTCGTCTTCTAAAGAAAGGTCCAGTTTCAGACCACGGATGATCTCGTAGTATCTCTCTTTGATTTCCTGTAAAACAGCTCCGAAATCTTCGCCCTTTACTGCGATGTTGTAGCATTTATAAAGTAAATCGGTAACTTTGGTATCTCCGTCAAATCTTTTTCCAGGTGCGGACGGAACCACATAACGTCTACTCTCATCACTTCTGATGATCTCTCCTACTTTCTCAAACTGCTGTGCATTTGCCAGAGAACTTCCTCCGAATTTTACAATTTTCTTCATCTTTCCTGCTCCTCATATGTCACTAAATATTTTCAGACCGATCTCCCATCAGTCTTTGTCACTCTACCAACATAAAGTCTGTTTAATATTGTATTGAATAAACGCCAATTTTGCAAGCCTTTCTTACAGAAATATCCGAAAATGGTTATTTTCCACAATCTGCCGGGGATTCCTGCTGTTTTTTTACAAAATCTGTCACATTATAAACACGGAGGATATCTCCCTCCACACGAAAATGAATGTCCTTCTCTCCAAAAGGCATTCCGTAAGACCGTTCCGGATCATTCTGATAAGCAGGACGGGGATCATCTGCAAGCACTGCGATCAGAGCCTCTCTGCTTTCCCCGGGTATTTTTTCCAGAAGCTCCTGGGGAAATTCCACATTCAGATGGTGATCTTTGGAATATTCGGTAAAACTTCCCGTTGCTTCCGGATGGCAGTCTGCATAAGGAATATACGGTTTAATATCGAAAATCGGTGTTCCATTCATCAGATCTGCACCTTCTACATAGAGTACAGGGCTGTCCGGCTCATCCAGAGCTACTTTCTCAAGCTTCACACAGGATAATCCTATGGAATTGGGGCGGAAGGGAGATCTTGTGGCAAAAACTCCTTTTCTCACATTTCCCCCAAGCCTGGGCGGGCGGACAGTCGGTGACCATTTTCACCTCTTTGCCTCCGAAAACTACCAGATCAGCCAGATATGACTAAACACCTCCAGAC
>NZ_JBQHWS010000156.1:0-6760 GCF_052063845.1 Blautia sp. HCP3S3_D9 | reverse complement strand
AGACAGCATCAGATGTGAGGCGACCCGTGTAGGAGAAGATACCACACTTTCACAGATTATTAAGATGGTCAGCGATGCGGCAGCAACGAAGGCTCCGATCGCGAAGATTGCCGATCGTGTTTCAGGAGTTTTTGTCCCGGCAGTTATCAGCATTGCTATTGTGACAACGATTATCTGGCTGATTGTGGGAAAACCATTCGGTTTTGCACTGGCAAGAGGCATTTCTGTTCTGGTCATCAGCTGCCCGTGTGCACTTGGACTTGCCACACCGGTTGCAATCATGGTTGGAAACGGAATGGGAGCAAAAAACGGAATCCTGTTTAAGACAGCGGTTTCTCTGGAAGAAGCAGGCAAGATTCAGATTGTTGCACTTGATAAGACTGGAACGATCACAAAGGGTGAGCCGCAGGTAACAGACCTGGTTCCGGCAGAAGGAATCTCAGAGAAAGAACTCCTGACTTATGCATATGCGCTTGAGAAAAAGAGTGAGCATCCTTTGGCAAAGGCAATACTTGTGAAAGCAGAGGAGCAGCAGATCAAAGCACAGGAGGTTTCTGATTTCCAGGCACTTCCGGGAAATGGTCTCCGTGCAGTTTTAAATAATGAAATCCTGACAGGTGGAAGCATGAAATTTATCAGTAATCAGGTACCTGTAACACCAGAACTGATCTTAGAGGCCGAGAAACTTGCAGGAGAGGGAAAAACGCCGCTTCTTTTCACAAAGAACAGTAAATTGATCGGTATGATCGCAGTAGCGGATGTAATGAAAGAAGACAGCCCAAGAGCAGTGAAAGAACTGCAGAATATGGGAATTCGTGTAGTCATGTTAACAGGTGATAATGAGCGTACTGCCAAAGCGATCGGTGCACAGGCGGGCGTAGATGAAGTAATCGCAGGAGTACTTCCGGACGGCAAGGAAAGCGTGATCCGTTTTTTGAAAGAAAAGGGTAAAGTTGCCATGGTAGGTGACGGTATCAATGATGCACCGGCATTGACCAGAGCGGATATCGGAATTGCAATTGGTGCAGGAACAGATGTTGCCATTGATGCGGCAGATGTGGTATTGATGAAGAGCCAGTTAAGCGATGTTCCGGCTGCGATCCGACTCAGCCGTGCAACACTCAGGAATATTCATGAGAATCTTTTCTGGGCGTTTTTCTACAATGTAATCGGTATTCCGCTTGCAGCAGGCGTATGGATCCCAATTTTCGGATGGACTCTGAACCCGATGTTTGGTGCAGCTGCAATGAGTCTTTCCAGTTTCTGTGTAGTAACTAATGCGCTGAGATTGAATCTGTTCAAAGTGCATGATGCATCTAAAGATAAAAAGATCAAGCAGAACACCGCAGAGATTCATGTAACAGCCGTTACAGAGAGTAAAAATACAGCAGATACAGATGCGGGCGCCGGTAACAGTGAAATTCATGATCGCAGAGATCAGGAAAATATAAAAGAAAACAAGGAGAGTAATGGTATGACAACAATTACAGTAAATGTAACAGGAATGATGTGCGGACACTGCGAAGCGCACGTAAACAAAGCAGTGAAAGAAGCTTTTGGAGTAGAGGATGTAGTTTCCTCTCATGAAAAAGGAACAACTGTGATTCAGGCACCACAGAAACTGGATGAAGATAAGATCCGTGAAGTGATCAAAGAAGCCGGATATGAAGTAACAGGCATCACACAGGAGTAAAAGTATCAATAAAATAACTGAATCTGCTCAGGTCTGAGGTATATAAAAACACCCGAAAATTACTGTAATGTATCTTTTGAAAAACAGTAAATTTTTGGGTGTTTTTTTGTTGAAAGAAAAATTCGGTCATGCTATCATGATATAAAGTTTGCTGGGGATCTGCTATTGGGCTTATGAATTCTGCTATTTGGCCGGCAGATATGCAGCAGATAAATTTTTCTGTTAAAATAATTTATTTAAAGGGAAACAAAAGTATTTTTTACAGAGGTTTATAAATGGCGGATAATAAGAAAAAGAAGAAATAATCAGGTGTGATCCAGGCCGGGATCGGAGTCCTGACAGTGATACTGGTTATTCTGATCTTAGGCATCCGTCTCTGGAACTGCAGTATCAGCACAAAGGGGAGGATCAGGGCGTGTATGGACGCCTTACGATAATTTTCATAGATAAGGACAGGGAAGAGAATCTGCATCATTTTATTCTGGCATTTGAGACCATTCAGAGTCGGGAAGTAATTGATGCAAAACAGCAGCTGACTCAGTATTATGAACAGCTCAAGCAGTCCGTCCTTGAGAATGACAGCTATGTAGATGCTCTGCTGCAGACTGCGGATGCGATTTATTCTGTAAATCTCTCAGAAGACAGACTGGAACAGAATTTCCTGAATAAAGAGGAAATTAAGATTCTTTTGTGCTTAGCTAACACAAATAATAAGAATAAGGAGGACGTAAGTTATGTGTTTTAATTTCAGTAATTGCTCCGAGTTATTTAATGCAATCTGCAAATATTTCAATATTGGATGCTAATAATAACAGTATCGAAAAATAGAGAACAGCTCTGAATCTTTTGGTAAAGGTTTGGGGCTGTTTTTGATGCTTGGAATTTATTTATAGTGTTTTGGAAGAATGATATTATCATTTTGTTGGACGACTGTCACAATATATGATACAATCTTCGTACGATATAAAAAGGAGAAAACTATGGAAAATCAAAATCAGACCCTGCATAAAAGACGCGTTCGTTATAAGGGAAAATACCCGAAGAAATTTGAAGAAAAATACAAGGAACTTCAGCCAGAGAAATATAAAGACACTATCGAACATGTAATCCAGAAAGGAAACACCCCTGCAGGAATGCATATTTCCATTATGGTAAAGGAAATCATCGATTTTCTCAACATCCAGCCGGGAGAAATCGGATTTGATGCTACATTAGGCTATGGCGGACACACAAAAGCAATGCTCCAGTGTCTGAAAGGCAAAGGTCATATCTATGCCACAGACGTAGATCCGGAGGAATCTGCAAAAACCACAAAACGTCTGGCAGAGCAGGGATTTGGTGAAGACATGCTGACAGTGAAACTTCAGAACTTCTGCACCATCGACGAGATTGCGAAAGAAGTGGGAGGATTTGACTTTATCCTTGCAGACCTTGGGGTTTCTTCCATGCAGATTGACAACCCTAAGAGAGGATTTTCGTTCAAAGTAGACGGTCCGCTGGATCTTCGTCTGAATCAGAAAGCAGGTATCAGTGCAGCAGAACGACTGGATACCATATCAAGAGATGAACTTGCAGGAATGCTCTATGAGAATTCTGATGAGCCATACTGCGAAGAACTTGCCAAAGCCATTACTGATGAAATTCGCAAAGGTAATCGTATTGATACAACAACAAAACTGCGTCAGGTCATTGAGAAAACGCTGGACTTTTTGCCGGAAAAAGAAAAGAAAGATACCATTAAGAAAACCTGCCAGAGAACATTCCAGGCCCTTCGTATTGATGTAAACCGTGAGTTTGAAGTATTATATGAATTCATGGAGAAATTGCCAGATGCTCTGCGCCCAGGCGGACGTGTGGCAATTCTTACTTTCCATTCCGGTGAGGACAAACTTGTAAAGAAAGCTCTCAAAGAAGGATACAGAGCAGGAATTTATTCTGATTATGCCAAGGACGTGATCCGTCCGTCTGCACAGGAGTGTGCACAGAACGGAAGAGCCCGTTCCACCAAAATGCGCTGGGCAGTAAAAGCAGATTAATATGGCAGAAAAGAGCAGAACCAAAATCAAAAAGCCAAAGAAGTCTGTCATTATTTTATTACTGGTAATTGTTTATATCTGTCTGGTCTGTCTTCCATATTCCAGACAGGGGAAAGCATCAGAAGAAACACAGCAGAATTTCACACTGGACGAATTTTTCAGTGATAACAAAAGTGGAGAGAAAGCCAGAATCCTTGTAGATAATGAAGATGCATTTTGAGTCTGTATGGAATCTGCCAGTATGTAAAACAGTGACAATGATGACAAATTCTGTTGCAAATAACGGGAATCCGTTTGGCGCTACGGACTATGATATGTTCAAGCAAAAAGTTCTGGATACAGGAGTACAGATTCTGGAATATGACCAGGGAGTTTCCTATCATGGGAAATGCTTCGTGATAGGAGAGGAAATGATATACAGTTGTGTGAAAGCAGAGAGAATCGTCAGACATGGTTCTCTCTGTTTTGATCTTATGAAAAAATATGGAACATCCGGTAAAAAGATGCTAAACTGTAAGAAAGTTAAAAGAGGTAGCTGATTTTTTTACCAAATCAAGCAAGTAGCGAAACGGGTTGTGAATATCCGTTTGACAATTAATTAAAAGATGAAAAGGAGCGTGAAACATATGGAACGCCTGATTTTTCATATAGATGTAAACAGCGCCTTTCTTTCCTGGGAGGCAGTGAGGAGAGTAAAGCAGGGACTGCCGGATCTGCGGGAGATTCCTGCCTGTATCGGTGGTGATCCGAAGAAGCGTACAGGTATTGTAGTTGCAAAATCAATTCCTGCAAAGAAATACGGTATCCAGACGGGCGAGCCTATGGCAATGGCTCTGAGAAAATGTCCGAACCTGACAGTTGTTCCAGGTGATTTTGCACTTTTTGACCAGTGTTCCAAAGCTTTTAAGAGAATCTGTGCTTCCTATGCACCAGTCATGGAATCTTTTTCCATAGATGAAGTTTTTCTGGATATGACCGGCACATCGCTGATCTATCCGGATCCCATTGCAACAGCACATGAGATCAAAGATAAGATATATAAGGAACTTGGCTTTACTGTAAACGTAGGAATCTCCACCAATAAACTGTTGGCAAAGATGGCCTCTGACTTTGAAAAACCAGATAAAGTACACACTTTGTTTCCAGATGAAATTCCCGCAAAAATGTGGCCGCTTCCTGTAAGAGAATTGTTGTTTCTTGGAAAAGTATCAGAGAAGAAATTAGTGGAAGCAGGGATCAGGACCATTGGAGATCTGGCACATGAGCGGGAAGAAAGAATCCAGGCACTGCTTGGTGAAAAAGCCGGACATCAGTTATACGAATATGCCAGAGGAATTGATGATTCCCCTGTCCGTGCCCAGCCTGAAGAAGCAAAGGGATTTAGCGTGGAAACTACTTTTAATGATGATATCATTTCCATGGAACAGATATTGCCTGTATTACTGGAACAGTGTGACGTACTTGCAACGAGAATGAGGCGTAAGAAAAAGAAATGTACCTGTATTTCCGTGACTTTTCGTACTCTGGATTTCAAGAATCGTTCCCACCAGACGAAACTTGAAAATCCTACAGATCTGACAGACGAGATTTACAGAAATGCGAAGAAATTATTTGGAGAATTCTGGAAAGGGCAGCCTTTGCGCCTGATCGGAGTAGCGTTGACTAATCTTACAGAAGATGGTTTCGAACAATTATCACTGTTTGAAGACACTACAGATAAAGAAAGACACCAGAAACTGGATGCTGCCATGGATGCGATCCGAAGTAAATATGGCAACAGCATGATCACCAGAGCCAGTATTATGAACAGCAATGCAAGAATTGCCCGGAAAGCAAAGGCTCAGATGGAGAATGAGCGAGATAGAGATGTAGGTAAAGAAATTAAATAATGTTATATCATTGGAAATAGGATATTGATTAATATTTCAATTATGATGAAGGATATTCTTATAATCAGTGGATCAAAGATATGCGTTCCGGAAAGAAGGAGGGCAGATTCTCAGCCAAGATCAGGGGAGAGGAATCTACTATATCCTACAGAAATATTTCCAGTATGCCGGGATGGTATGTAGTTGTTGAACTGGCGAATAAAAATATTTCTGATATTACCCAGCATTTCTCTGTCTGGGTAGGAGTGTATGGAAGCATTCTGATAGGATTTACACTTCTGTATATGCTAACAATTCTGTTTCTTGAGAAAAAAGATAAACAGCATTATATAGGCCTGTCCGCAATTGACCCTCTGACAGGGATTCTGAATCGCAGGGCATTTCAGAATGCAGTAGAAGAAGAACTTCATAAAAAAGTGCCGGGAGTTTTCATTTTTATTGATGTGGATAATTTCAAAACATATAATGATACTTACGGTCATGACAATGGAGATCTTTGTCTGCATCATTTCGCCAGAATGATGAAGCAGTGCTTCCCGGAAGACAGTATTCTGGGTAGATATGGCGGAGATGAATTTGTTATGTACCTGAAGAAGCTTAATATCGAAACAATACAGACTTATATGAAGGATTTCCAGAAAAAAATCTCACATTTGACCTTATCAACAGGCGAACAGGTAATACTTTCTGCCAGCGCAGGCGGAGCAGCGTTTCCAGAACAGGGAGAGGACTTTATCTCTTTATGTAGAAGCGCAGATGCGGCTTTGTATGTTGTGAAGCAGAATGGGAAAGCAGATTTTAAGATGAAAGAGATGTAGAGATAGAATTGAAAAGCCGTTCTGAGACAGAAACATATTTCTGATTTTCGGAACGGTCTTTTATTTATGAGCAAGTAGTGAAGCAAATGATGCCATCTGTTTGACTGTGTGAAATAGAATACTTTTTAGGGATATAATTCGAAAAAAATAAAAAAATGGAAAAAATTAGAAAAAAGGTGTTGACAATGCAAAAAAACTATGCTAAATTAAATGAGCTGTCGCAAGACAGACAACCTTGATAACTAAACAGTGAAACACATACGATTCTCGAAAATTCTTTACATTTTTAAGAACGGTTGAATAAACCAAAAACAGTAAAAACGA
>NZ_JBQHWS010000155.1:0-6743 GCF_052063845.1 Blautia sp. HCP3S3_D9 | reverse complement strand
AGATGTGTATAAGAGACAGGAATACGCTTCTGTCATCAGGTATCATGATGAAAATTCATTAAACAGCGTATTAGCCATTGCCTATCTGGGAACCATGCAGTATTATTTTAAACCGGTTCGTGAATTTCCTACAGGACGCGGATTTGCAGATTTTATTTTTATCCCTAAGCCTGAATATAAAAGTGTTTATCCTGCATTGGTTGTTGAATTGAAATGGAACCAGAAAGTGCAAACGGCAATACAGCAGATTAAAGACAGAAAATGCCCATCCTCGATTTCAGATTATACCGGTGATATTTTGCTTGTAGGAATTAATTATGACAAGAAAAGTAAAAAGCATCAGTGCATAATTGAAAAAGTGTAATAGAATCTGAAAAATATATATAAGAAACCGCAAGAATCAGACTCTACAAGATACTAGGATAAAATTGGAGGAGTGTACTTCCAGCTTCCAGGGTCTAACCCTATGAAGTCTTGCCAACACCAAAGTTATGATGGGAATGGTCTGTGAGACGGATTTGCTTGACAGGGATTTGCAGGATAGCATCGCAGAACTTAACATCATCTCGGAGCAGATGCAGATTGCCATTGCGGAGAACAGCCGGGTGGCATTAGATCAAGATGAGTATGAAAAACGCTATGCCGAACTTACGGCAAGGTATGAAAAGGCAAAAGCTAAGTATGATGACATCGCCGAGCAGATAGAAAGCAAGAAGGCGAAGAGAGAATTGTTCAAAGGGTTCATTCGAACTTTGGAGAAGCAGGACGGCTTAACCTGCGAGTTCGATGCCGGGATTTGGAGCAGTCTTGTACAGGAAGTGATTGTGAAATCCAAGGACGATATAAGATTCATGTTCAAGAACGGATTTGAAGTAAGAGTATAGAAATAGGATTTGATGGCACTCGGGCAGTGAAATACTGGGGTGGTTTATGTGGAAAAAATGTAGGCGATATGATATGATAAACGATAAGATGTCCCATGAAAAAAATTTTGATGGATTAATTTGATATTTTGTAAAAAGAGTAAAAACAAAATAGGAGTGAAATTTTGATGAATATTGAAAAAAATTTGAGAGGTGGAAAGTTTAATCGTCTTCTTGAAAAAGCTATGGTTGATGTAAAAAATAAGACAAACCTAAACAGATTGGAACTGGAAGTTGTTTATTTGCTATCTCATTATGATGATATAACAACATTGACGGATATATGTCGGTACACGCAGATGAATAAAGGTCATATGTCTACTACTTTAGAGAATCTTGTTAAACAAGGATACATTGTATGCAAAAGAGATGATAAAGATCGCAGATATGTGAAATATGAGCTGACTGATGCGTCGGAACATCTTTGTCAGGAAATGGAGATTCTCTGGGCAGAGTTAACCGCCAAGGTGGTGGAAGGAATTGATGAAAGTTCTTTGGCGGTATTTAACCGGGTGTCTGAGCAGATTAGTCATAATATAGACAGATTCTTGGAGAATGACTAGGAATTGTTACACCGAGTAATCGGTGTGCAATTTTTTTATTTCTTTTGAAAAAATAGGTTGACATAGGTTTTTTATGTGCTATAATCCTTTTTAAACAAACAGTTTGGAAACAAACTGTTTATATATGCTTCATATGAAGCATATATTTTTTACAAAATAAGTAGCACTCAATACAAGAGAGTGCTAACAATAAAGAAAAGAGGTAATGATTATGCAGTTAAAACCATTAGGAGAGCGTGTTGTTTTAAAACAGCAGGAAGCAGAAGAAAAAACCCAGTCCGGAATTATATTACCGGATAGTGCAAAAGAAAAGCCACAGACAGCTGTTGTCATTGCAGTAGGACCTGGAAGTGAAAAGAATGGAAAGAAAACAGAAATGCAGGTAAAAGAAGGCGACCGTGTGATTTATTCTCAGTATTCCGGTACAGATGTTAAGTTGGAGGATGAGGAATATATCATCGTAAATCAGTCCGATATTATTGCAATTGTGGAGTAGTAAAATAAAAATACAGTTATTTTATATGTAGAAAGAAGGAATTAACATGGCAAAGGAAATTTTGTTTGATATCGATGCAAGAAAAAAGATGGAAGCAGGCGTTGATAAGCTGGCAGATACAGTAAAGGTGACAATCGGACCTAAGGGACGTAACGTTGTATTGGATAAATCTTACGGAACTCCTTTGATTACGAACGATGGTGTTACGATTGCAAAGGAGATTGAACTGGAAGATCCTTATGAGAATATGGGTGCACAACTTGTGAAAGAGGTCGCAACCAAAACGAATGACATTGCAGGAGACGGCACGACAACGGCAACTGTTTTGGCACAGGCTCTAGTAGGCGAGGGTATGAAAAATATAGCAGCAGGTGCAAATCCAATTATTTTGCGAAAAGGAATGAAGAAAGCAGCAGATACAACTATTGAAGCACTGGTTAAAATGAGCAAGCCTGTAACCGGAAAAGATCACATTGCAAAGGTTGCTGCAATATCTGCAGGTAATGATGAAGTCGGAACAATGATTGCCGATGCAATGGAAAAGGTTGGAGAGAATGGCGTCATCACAATAGAAGAATCAAAGACGATGCAGACAGAGATAGAGGTTGTAGAGGGAATGCAGTTTGACAACGGTTATTTATCTGCTTACATGTGTGATGATAAAGAAAAGATGATAGCTAATATGAATCATCCATACATTTTGATTACGGACAAAAAGATATCTAATATAAAGGATATTCTTCCTATATTGGAGCAGGTAATGCAGCAGGGAAGAGAAATGCTGATTATTGCAGATGACGTAGAGGGTGAAGCACTTACAACACTAATCGTAAACAGGTTGAGAGGCACACTCAAGGTCGTAGCTGTAAAGGCACCGGGGTATGGTGATGGTCGTAAGGAGATGTTAAAGGATATTGCAATTCTGACAGGTGGACAGGCAGTACTCGATGACCTTGGCATGCAATTAAAGGATATCACAGTTGATATGCTTGGACAGACTAAATCAGTTAAAGTAACAAAGGAACATACAACCATCGTGGATGGCGAGGGCAAGAAACAGGACATTGAAGAAAGAATCGCAATGATTAAGAGACAGGCTGCAGATGCTTCTGAGTACGACAGGGATAAGCTGGTAGACCGGGTGGCTAAGCTCGGCGGTGGTGTTGCAGTTATTAAGATTGGAGCTGCAACTGAAACAGAGATGAAGGAAGCTAAGTATCGTATGGAGGATGCATTAAATGCCACTAGGGCTGCTGTGTCAGAGGGAATCATCAGTGGCGGCGGATCTGCTTATGTTCACGCACAAAAGGCAGTATATGACATGATATCAAGCATGGAGGGTGATGAGAGAACAGGAGCAGAGATTGTAGCCAAGGCATTGGAGGCTCCGCTTCGTGCCATTGCTGAAAATGCAGGCCTAGAGGGTGCTGTCATCATCAATAAGGTAAAGGAGTCAGATGAGGGCATAGGCTTTGATGCAATTTCTGAACAGTACGTCAATATGGTCGATGCAGGAATTATTGATCCTGTCAAGGTTACAAGAAGTGCACTTTCCAATGCGATTAGTGTGTCATCAACCTTATTAACAACGGAGGCTGCTGTGGCAAATATTAAGGAAACAGCACCTGCAATGCCGGCACAACCGGAAATGGGCTATTAAAATAATCCATTCTCTTTTACGAAGGGAAGTGACAGTCTGTTGCTTCCCTTATTTTAAATAAAGGAGGAGTAATATGGCAGAAACTATAGGAAATACAGATATTATAAAGCTGTCCAACGAATTGATATACCAAAGGCACTTGTTTAACCGGGAGCATAGAAAAGATGTCTTTATGAAAATGAGTATCCCAGAATACATTGCATTACAATATATTGCAATGGAGGAGACATCCGACATTTATTCAGGACGAGTCTTTCTGAAGGATTTAGCGGACAAGCTTCAGATGACGATGCGACAGATTTCTAAAATGGTAGAAAAGCTACGAGACGTAGGATATGTATTATGGTCTCATGACGGTAACGGCAGTGAGGGCACCTATGTTACAATTACTGAAAGCGGACGAAGCCTGTTAAGGGCGCAGGAAGAAACACTTAAGAAGTATTACGGGAAGGTGTTCGAAAAGTTTGGAAAGGATAATTTGATTCAGTTACTACAGCTTATGAAGCAGTTGGAAACTATTATGAGCAGTGAGGTGGAGAATCTGGAGGTGAATAGAGATGACAACGGAGCAGATGAATGATTATTTTGAAGAATTGGAAGCAGTTTGTCTGAAAAATGATAACATTGCTCCGCGGTTATTTGAAGAATATGGCGTAAACAAAGGGCTTAGAGATGAAAATGGGAAAGGTGTCCTTACAGGACTTACCAACATATCAAAAATAGTGTCTTCAAAAATTGTTGATAATCAGAAGATTCCCTGCGATGGGGAATTGTGGTACCGGGGCTATCGAGTGGAAGATTTGATTCATTGTTTAGGACAAAATGAGTTTGGATTTGAAAAAATAGCATATCTTCTTTTGATGGGAAAACTGCCTGATGAAAGAGAGAAGGAAGACTTCGATAGAATTATTGGAGAGTGTAGGACATTGCCAACCAATTTTACAAGGGATGTCATTATGAAAGCACCTTCGGAGGATGTCATGAATTCCATGACCCGAAGTATTCTTACCCTGGCATCTTATGATAAAAAGGTAAAAGAACCAGGTGTCAGCAATTCGCTGCGTCAGTGCATCCAGCTCATCAGTGAGCTCCCATTGTTGGCAGTATATGGATATAATGCTTACAATCATTATGAAAAAAATGAGAGTATGTATATTCATCATCCCGATAAACAGCTTTCCACCGCGGAAAATCTATTGATGCTTCTGCGACCAGACAGGAAATATACCCTTACAGAGGCAAAGGTTTTAGATACGGCACTCATTTTGCATATGGAACATGGAGGAGGTAATAATTCTACATTTACCACAAGAGTCGTTACGTCATCCGGGTCTGACACTTATTCTACGATGGCAGCAGCAATGTGTTCGCTAAAAGGACCAAAACACGGAGGCGCCAACATTAAGGTAATGGAAATGATGGATGATATTAGGGTGCATATAAAGGATTATTCAGATAAGGATGAGATAGAAGCATACTTAAGAAGGATTGTTGATAAAGATGCATTTGACCAAAAGGGCTTAATCTATGGAATGGGACATGCAGTATATTCTATTTCTGATCCGAGGGAGAGAGTATTTAAAGATTATGTAAAACAACTGGCAGAGGAAAAGAAAAGGCAAAAAGATCTTGAATTGTATGAAAACATAGAGATGCTTGCTCCAAAGATCATAGCAGATAAAAGACATATCTATAAAGGTGTCAGTCCCAATGTAGATTTTTACAGTGGATTTGTCTACGATATGCTGGGTATACCGGTAGAACTTTATACAGCCATGTTTGCAGTAGCTAGAATCGTAGGTTGGAGTGCACACAGAATAGAAGAGATGATTTGCACGGATAAAATCATCAGACCAGCATATATGAGTGTTATGGAAGAAAAAAGACTCAGTTAGAGAGCTTTCTAACCAAGATTTCAGATGGTGTAATAATAAAATAATGCGTCAGCATATACATAAAATTAAAGAGCAGCAGACTTCATAGGGGTGTTTATTTGAACACCCGTCAGAAAGATATAGAAAAAGTCCTGACAGCTTTGAAGAAGGCTGAAAAGGAATTAAGAAAGATTTTTGGGTCTGACCATTTAAAGGTGAGAATAAGGTGAAGGATGCCCTGCTTAACATGGGTTATACTTGCCAGAATGAACATAAGATCAACTGGCTTGTTAATGTTAGCGAAATGGGAATCAAATATGCAAAGTGAATTTGGATAGATGAAAGGAATACAACAAAAATGGAAGAAATCGTTAAGTTCTTAAAAGAAGCAGAAACATATTACTTGGCAACGGTCGAAGGCGACCGCCCGCAAGGGCAGACCCTATGAGTGGTGTATTGATGTTAAGATGGTAGTATCGCCTTCAAGCAGGACATGACCCTCAGCTGCAACGACCTAGGGAGCCTTTGCAGGGCAGCAGAGGACAAGCGCTATAGCCTGCGGAACAACGAGGAAACGCTGAAGCTGATCCTTTTCTTCCTGACGAAAGCGGAGCTGGTCGATGAGTACGAGGCTTGGAAGGAAGCCAACCCAAACGCCTAACAGCACCCAAAAGGTACACGCCCCGAAAAGGGGCTGTGCCTCGTATCCGATGCGTTTCTGAAACTGGAAAATATTAGGTTGAATAAAATAAAAATTTCCGAAATGGGAAAATAATTTGATATTCTGCGTATAATATGCTATACTGAGAAAAAAGGAGAAATGCAGATATGGTTGAACGAAAAGAATATCTTGACCAACTTTGGGCATGGAAAGACGAGCAGCAGATTAAGGTCGTGACCGGAATTCGTCGCTGTGGAAAATCTGTACTTCTGGAACAGTATCAGCAGAGACTCTTAGCGAATGGAGTCACACCAGAACAGATTATTTCTATCAATTTTGAAAATCTGGATTACGAACCTTTAAAAGATTATATGAAGCTGTACAACTACCTCAAAGAACGTTTGTGTGCAGATAAGATGACATACATCTTTTTGGATGAGGTTCAGGAAGTTCCGTCATTCGAGAAGGCGGTTGACAGCCTTTATATCAGAGACCATGTGGATGTTTATATCCTGTCTCTTATACACATCTGACGCTGCCGACGACCTACCTAGTGTAGATCTCGG